>JBBSNJ010000115.1:0-7589 GCA_038232775.1 Thermomicrobiales bacterium | reverse complement strand
CGTCTGCCGCCCGTACTCCTTGTCGAAGTTGGTGCCGAACGGGAGCGGCAGCAGGGGCGGCAGCGGCTGGGTGACGAGGATCTGGCCGCGGGCCGGGACGATCGCCCCCGCCGGCAGCTCGGGCAGCAGAGTTGGCGTGTAGGCGTTGGTCGCCAGGACGACCTCCTCGGCCGCGATCGCCTCACCGCCGGCGACGACGCCGACCACCCGGTCGCCGGCCCGCAGCAGTCGCTCCACGGCGACGCCGGCCCTGATCTCGGCGCCATGGTGGCGGGCGGCGGCGGCGAAGGCGTGGACCAGGGCGAAGGGCCAGAGATGGCCGCGGTCGGGAGCGTAGGCGGCGCCGAGGACGACCGGCGAGAGGGCGGGCACCAGCGACCGCGCCTCGCCGCCGTCGAGGAGACGGAGGTCGATCCCCGCCGCCCGCTGGTCGGCGACGGCGGCGGCGAGGTGGGCGTGCTGCTCTGGCGTCGTGATCAGGTCGAGGGTGCCGGGCAGTCGGAGCTCGATCTCCGTCCCCAACTCGTCGGGGACCGTCCGCAGGAGGCGGAGGTTGGCCTGCGTCAGCGCCGTCACGGCACGGCCGGCCGGGGAGGCGGCTTGCAGGGTTGAGCCGCCTCCCGTCATGCCGCCGTTCCGGCCGGAGGCGCCGGCGGCGAGTCCGCGCCGCTCCAGCAGCAGGACGCGGCGGCCGGCGGCGGCCAGACGGTAGGCGACCGAGCAGCCGACGACCCCACCCCCGACCACGACGACCTCCGCGGCCCGGCCGCCAAATCCCGACGGCGATCCCATCGAGCCCCCCATCATCGCCGGAGCCGGCCCCAACCGACCGGGCCCCGAGCAGGTCACTTCGCGCGCTCGCAACGCTCGATTCTAGCACCGGCCGGAGGTCGATCCCGCTCGGCCGCGGCTACGGCGGCGCTCCTTTGTCCTCCCCCGGCGGGGCATCTCGCCCGGGGCATCGCGCTTCGTCGCCGGCTCCGGGCGATGGCTCGCCGCGTGGACGCCGGGATGGGGACGCCCGCACTCGACGCCGCCTCCCAAAATGTCCCCCACTTCGACGGCACTGGCATAACGCGTGCATAACGGTCCTGACTCGTCGTATGCTCCGACCCACCCGCGAGATCCCCGAGATTCCCGTTAGCGGGGGCCCCGAGCGTCACCCTTCGGCTGCCTCGACCATGCCCCCGACCGCCGGCGGCCGCTCCCCACGGACCGGGACGATGGGGGCGTCGCGGCGCCCCAGCGCTCTGCCCCGCGGGCCGGCGAGGAGTTTTTAGAGGATGGTCCCGAGCGACGTGATGGCCGCGAGCGACAGCAGCGACGGCGCGGCGGCGCTGATCGCCTTCTCCCACCTCCGCTGGGGATTTGTCTGGCAGCGCCCGCAACACCTGATGACGCGGTTCGCCCGGCGGTTGCCGGTCTTCTTCGTCGAGGAGCCGGAGGTCCACGACGGCACCGACGACGACCTGCGCGTCATCGAGGACCGGGGGGTGACGATCCTGACGCCGCTGCTGTCGCCGACGCCGCCAGCGGGGTGGGGCTTCAACGACCGGGCGAACCCCCGCCTCCGGGCGTTGCTGACGCCGTTCTTCGCCGACCTTGGTCTCCTCGGGCCGGCTCGCGGCGGACGGCCGGGGGGGCGGCCGGTCATCGCCTGGTACTCCACCCCGATGGCGCTCGGGGCGGCGCCGGACGGGCTGGTCCCCGCGTTGACCGTCTTCGACGCGATGGACGAGTTGGCGAGCTTCGCCGGGGCACCGACGGAGCTGCGGCGGCACGAGCGGGCGCTGATGGCCGCGGCCGACCTCGTCTTCACCGGCGGGCCGAGCCTGTTCCGGGCGCGCGAGGGCAGCCACCGCCGCGTCTTCTGCTACCCGTCCGGGGTCGAGCGGACGCACTTCGCGCCGGCGGCGGCCGGGCCGCCGCCGGCCGAGCTGGCCGGGGTGCCCCGTCCCCTCCTCGGCTTCTACGGCGTCCTCGACGAGCGGCTCGACCCCGGGCTGCTGGCGGCCATCGCCGACGCCCGCCCCGACTGGACGGTGGCGATGATCGGTCCGGTGGCCAAGATCGCGGCAACGGACCTGCCGCGGCGGCCGAATCTGCGCTACCTCGGCCCTCGCTCCTACGCCGACCTCCCCGCCTTCTTGGCCGTCTTCGACGTCGCGATTCTCCCCTTCGCCCAGAACGACGCGACCCGCTTCATCTCGCCGACCAAGACCCTCGAGTATCTGGCCGGCGGCAAACCGGTCGTCTCCACGCCGATCCAGGACGTGGTCGACCTCTACGGGGAGGTGGTCCGGTTCGCGGCGACACCGGCGGCGTTCGTGGACGCGGTCGAGCGCGCCCTGGGCGAGACGCCGCTCGAGCGGGCGCGCCGGGAGGGGATCGCCGCCCGGATTCTGGGCGAGCACGACTGGGACGGGATCGCCGACGGCATGTGGGGCAAGATGGCGACCGCCCTCGCCGTTCCCGCTCCCTTCGGCTCCGATCCCCAACCCACGAGCCAGACGAATCCCACCGTCGACGGCTTCACCGCCATCGTCCCCGACCCGGCCTCCGACGCGCCGCCGTCGCCGGCGAACGACTGATACGGAGGGCCGGTCGAACCGCGCTGGTTCAACCGCTCGGGTATCGACTACGGGGCAGAGTCCTAAAACGGAATCCGATTGAACCGTGGCGCTCTTGCTGATGTTGGCTCCCCTCTCCCGCGCCCGGGAGAGGGGCCGGGGGTGAGGGCTTCTTTCCAGAAAGCGGGAGCGATCACCTAGACTCCGAATGCGCGCGACCATACGCGCCCCCCCTCAATCGCTTCGCCCACCCTCCCAAGCTTGCCCCTTCCCACCGTCCAATGTCCGATCCAGGGCGGTCGCGGCGAGATGTTCCTCACCCTGATCGCGGCCCCACCGATCCCCGATCGAAGCTGGGCCGGCCTCGCATCGGGGACACCCGTCTTCGGCCCCTCCGGACGCGGTCGGTATACTCAAGGGTAGGTGGGCAAGCGCCGGCGCCGGGTCGGCGCGAGAAGGGGGGCGGCGGTGCGCAACCTCTTGGGGCGGCTCCACGGCCGGACCGACGCCGATCTGGCGCGGATCGCGGACTTCTGGGGCGTCCCCGGCGCCCCGACCCGACAGTCGCTGATCGCCGCCCTGTTCCGGACGCTCTCCGACACCCGCGCCGCTCGCGACGTCTGGGACCGCCTCGCGGCCGACGAGCGGGCGATCGTGCGCGACCTGGCGCTCGCCGGCCCGGACGCGGCGACGCCCTCGCTCCCGGAGCTGGCCGCGCGGCTGGGGGTCGGCGAGGAGGCGGCGCGACAGAGCGCGGGCGGCCTCTACCGGGCCGGCCTCCTCGCGCGGGAGGGGGACGACGGCCCGCTTCCGGTCGGAGCGGCGCCCCGCCTCTTCCTCCCCCGCGAGATTGCCTCCCTCTTCCGCCGCGTCCAGGACGAGATCGAGACCGGCGACCTGAGCGCGACGCCGCTCCGGGCGCTGCTCGAGCTGCTGGACGACGCCGAGCTGGAGGCGGCGGCAGAGGCTTGGGGCGTCCCGGTCGTGCCGGGCCTGCGGGGTCGGACGGAGTTGGGCCGCCTCCTGCTGCGCCAGCTCGGGGAGCCGGCGCGGGTCGCCCAGCAGGTCGCCGCTCGACGTCGCGACGCGGCCCGCCTCTGGCGCACCGTCCGCGAGTCGCCACGGGGCGGCCCCGTCCCGCTCGCCGACGCCGCCGCCGCCGCGGAGCTGGCCGGCGACGACTCCCGGACCGTGGGTCGCCGGCGGGCGGCGCTCGAGGAGTTGGAGACCCACCTCCTCCTCTGGCACACCTACCGTGCTGACGAAGCCCGATGGCTCTTCGTCCCGGCCGAGATCCGCTCCCCGGCGCCGCCGCCGGTGCCGACGCTGCCGCCCTTGGAACCGGTCATCGCCCCCGCCCTCGATACGCCGCCGTGGCGCCACCCCGACGCCCTCGCCTGGGATCTCCTGACCCTCTTGCGGGACCTCAACGACGCCGGCGCCGCCGGTCGCCCTTGGTCGGCGGGGGAGGTGCCGCGGGATCGCCTCCGCCACCTGAACCGGCGCTTCTGGCACGGCCGCGCCGGGGGCGACGCCCCTGCCGCCGGCTACGTCGAGCTGCTGCTCGCCCTCGGCCGCGCCGAAGGGCTGATCGAGGAGGCGACTGAGGGCGAGGGCGGCCGGACCCGCTTCGCGCTGGGGCCGGGGGCGCGCCGCTGGCGGGAGCAGACCTTCCCCGCCCAGAGCGAGCGCCTCCGCTGGTGGTGGCTCGCCAGCGGCGACTGGATCGAAGGCCGGGCGCGGGCCGAGGTCGAGGTCTGGGGCGCCGACTGGCGCGGCGCCCGCCGCCGCCTGCTGGCGCTCCTGACCGACCCCGAGGTCGGCCTCGCTCCCGAGACCTGGTACAGCCTCGATTCGGTCGCGACCCGGCTCGCCGCCCGCGACCCGGAACTCCTTGGCCCGACCTTCACGGCGGCGACCGCCCGCGCGGCGGGCGAGGTCGGCGCCGGCGCGTCCGAGGAGGACGCCCGCCGGGCCGCCATCGCCGACGTCGTCCGGATCGAGCTGGAGACCGCCTTCGCCTGGTTCGGGCTGGTCGAGCTCGCCGCCGTGCCCGGCCAGACGCGGGCCGTGCGGCGGGTCGTCCGCCCGGAGGAGGCGGACCGGGAGTCCGAGCCGGCGGCAGGGGCGGCGGGGCGACCGGGCCTCACGGTGCGACCGGACGGGGAGATCGAACTGACGACGGCGACGCCGCTGCGGGTCTGGTCTCTGGCCGCCTTCGCCGAGCCGGAGGCGCTCGGGCCGACCAGCCGTTACCGGCTCTCGGCGCCGTCGCTGGCGCGGGCGCTGGCGGCCGGCTTCGACCTCGGGCAGGTGACGGCGTTCCTCGAGCGGCAGGCGGGTCAGCCGCTGCCGCCACCGCTGGCCGAAACGCTGGCCGATTGGGCGCGCGGCTACCGCCGGGTCCGGCTTCGGCCGGCGGTCGTCGTCGCCCCCGACGACCATCAGGCGTTGCCCGCGATCGCCCGCTGGCTGAGCGAGCGCGCCTTCGACGTCCGCGAGTTGGGCGGCGGCGAGCTGCTGGTCGAAGCACCCGCGGCGGCTGGCGACCCCGAAGCCGCTGTCCTGACCCGGCTGCGGGAAGGCGGCTACGCGCCGAATCGTCGGTCCGCGCCGCCGGCCGGGGCGGCCGGTCGATCAGCCGAGACGCGTCCCAGTTCGCGCCCCCCTGGCTCGCACCCCGACCAGTGATACGGGATCTGGACGAAGGCGCTCACGTGAACCTTGGACGATGGTTTCGCTTCCCGGGGAGCAGCCCTCACCCGCGACCCGCTTGCCCCTGTCCCGGACGGGAGAGAGGAGAGCCTGTCTCGCCTCCGATGACGGGACGGTGCAACCGGTTTCCGCAAAGCAGGCAGGGGAGAGGGGCCGCGGTGAAGAATCCCTCCGGGGAACCGGAAGCGATCCGGAGGATCGCTGCTCAATGCCGCCGCACCGCCCCACGATCCCGATGTCGTCTGACCCTCGCTCCCTGGCGCCCTCCAGCGTCCCCAGCGGACTCTTACGGGATCCAGTTGAATCGTGGCGTTTCGGCAGCCGAAGGCTCTCCTCTCCTACCGCAGCGGGAGAGGGGCTGGGGATGAGGGCCGCTCTCCGGCAACCACAACCGATCACCCGGATTCCATCTCGCACGAAATCCGGGTGATCATGGGAGATCCGCATGCTCACCTCGGCTTCCCCCCGGGCCTGCCCTCCCGGTCCCCGGATGAGCCCCATTCATGGGGCTTCGTCCCTTCAGCCCGGTCCCATTAGGGCCGGGCGACGCCGATCCACCGAGCGCCGAAGGGGTGATACCGAATCCCGGAGCACACGTCGCATTCCCGCGGCGGCTGCCGGCCCTCACCCCCGGCCCCTCTCCCGGTGCGCGGGACAGGGGCAAGGGGGAGCACGCTCCTCTCCTCGTCGCGAAAGGGTTCAAACGGATCTCGTGTTGCGGTGAGGTTCCACCAAGAGGGGTCCAGGGTCGGGGACCAAGTCTCGACGGCGAGCCGGGCCTACGACGCCGCGAGTTCGCCCCGCTCGACCCGCCCGAAGAAGTCGTCGAGGGCAGCCAGGTAGGGCTCCGGCTCCTCGGCGTGGGGCATGTGGGAGCTCTCCTCGAAGATCACCCACTCGGCGCCGGGGATGCCGTCGCGGACGACCGCAGCCTGGGCCGGGGTCAGCTCGTCGTGGCGGCCCGAGGTGACCAAGGTCGGCAGCCGGATCTCGCCGAGGCGGTCGCGGACGTCCCACGGCTGGAGGCGCCCCACGACGTGGAACTCGCTCGGGCCGTTCATCGTCTCGTAGACCTGCTGGCCGAGCTTGGCGAAGGCACGGTCGACGTAGTCCGGCCAGGGGTCGAGCCGGCAGACGTGGCGGTGGTAGAAGACGAGCATCGCCTCCTCGTAGGCGGGGTCGTCGGTCGTGCCAGCGGCCTCGTGGGCGAGCAGCCTCCGTTGGACGTCGGGCGGCAGCGCCTCCCGCAGACGGTTCGCCTCGGTCACCCACAGCGGCATGCTGGCGGGGGAAGAGGCCAGGACCAGGCTGGCCACCCCCTCGGGCTGGGTCAGCGCGTACTCCATCGCCAGCATCCCACCCCACGACTGGCCGAGCAGGTGGATCCGGTCGAGGCCGAGCGCGCGCCGGACGGTCGCCAGCTCTTCGAGGAAGAGGTCGACCGTCCAGAGGTCGGCGTCGTCGGGTCGGTCGGAGTTGCCGCAACCGAGCTGATCGTAGAAGACGGCCGGTCGACCGCTGGCCGCCACCGCCTCCAAGCTCTCCAAGTAGTCGTGGGGGGCACCGGGGCCGCCGTGGAGCATCAAGACCGGCAGCTTGCCGGGCTCGGGGTGGGCGCGGTCGCCGACGATCCGATACCACGTGCGGTGGCCGCGAAAGGGGATGTACCCTTCCGCGGTCGGGGTTCCGGCGGGGGCGAACGGGGACGGGGGCGCCACGGTCGGCACGCTTTCGGTCTCGGTCATCGGCTCCCTCGTTCTCACTCGCGACCCCGTCCAGGGTCGGGGTGCGGCAGTATAGCCGGACCGGGGTCCGCCGCCTGTTCGGCCGGCTCCCGACGACGTACCATCGAGCGAGCGCTCTTCGGTGCCGAGCGAGGGGCCGAGAACGGGGCACGAGGAGGGGACGCGAATGGCGCGGCAGCGGGGACGATCCGGGCGCGGCGGCTCGGCCCTGACCGCCTCCCTCGCGGTCCTCGCGGTCGTGCTCGCGGCCGCCGCGGTGCTCCTCTGGCTCCGCGACCAGGGGCGGCCGAGCGAGCCGGTGGTACCGACCGCGATCGCCGGGGAGAACGAGCTGATCCACGTCCAGCGGGCGCTCGAGGCGGAGGAGCTTGAGGTCTCCGCCCAGCCCGAGGGGCTGCCGCCGGGCGAGCTCGGGGTGCCGGGTCAGCGGCTCGATGCCTCCGACCGCCCGCTCTACGTCTTCGTCTACCCGGACCGCGAGGCCGCCGCGGCCGCGTTCGCCGCGCTCGACCCGGCGACGGCGCTGCCGGCGGCGAACGCCCGCGGCTCGCCGGTCGCG
>JBBSNJ010000114.1:0-7618 GCA_038232775.1 Thermomicrobiales bacterium | reverse complement strand
TCGACGTCCTTGCTGTCCTCGACGAAGCGGGTGCCGCGCTCGGTCGCGGCCCGCCGCGCCTCGGCCTTGGCGGCGTCGAAGTCGGCGCCGTGGAGGAGAACCTCGGCGCCGAGGGCGCGCATCCGGGCGAGCTTGAGCGGGCTGGCGGCGGCGGCGGCGTAGACCGTCAGCGGCAGCCCGTGCTTGCGGCAGGCGTAGGCCATCGCCTGGCCGAAGTTGCCGGCGCTGGCGCAGACGAGCGGCGCCCCCGGCGCGGCGTTGGCGACCAGCAGGTCGGCGCCCCGCCCCTTGAAGGAGCGGATCGGGTTCATCGTCTCGATCTTCAGGGCGAGGCGGACCCCGAGCGCCTCCCCCAGCGGTTCGCAGACGAACTGCGGCGTGCCGAGGAAGACGGGGTCGATGCTCGACGCGGCCGCGTCGATTCGCGCTAGGGAGAGGCGCGGGGATGGCTCGCTCATCTCGCCAAGTATGCCCGATGGTGAACCATCTCCGGCAGCGCCAGGCCGGAGGCGGCCGCTTCGCCGCGACCCAGGGCGACGCCGATCCGAATCTTGGACGACGTCTCCCGGGTGCTATCATCCTTCGCGAGAAGTGACCGATGGAGAACCTCTTTCGCCTCGCTGATCCCTGGAATCGGGAGATCGTCCTGACCCAAGATCCGTGGGCGCGGCATATCGAGGGTGGGCACCCCGAGTTCCGGCACCGACTGGATCTCGTTGCTGACACCATATGGCTCCGACGCTTGTCTCCGACGACAAGGACCACCGTACCCGCGACATCTTCTACCGGCCGTCGCCGCTGCCTCCTCCTTGGGATGGGCTCCTGATCAAGGTCGTCGTGGACTTTCGCGGGCGTAGCTTCGTCGTCACCGCGCATCTGGTGGAACGACCCCATCGAAAGGAACGCCGTCGATGGCCGTGACCCAACGTCCCCGGGCAGTTGCGGAGCCGCCAAAGCTGGAGGAGATCGACCAGGCGCACGTTCGCGTGTCGTACGACCGCTTGGCCGACAGCCTCCTCGTCAGCCTGACCGATCCTCCGCGAGCAGCCTCCAACCGGTACGTCGACGACGACACCATGTTCCGCGTCGATCCCGCCACGGGGGAGGTCGTCGGGCTCGAAATCGAGCGCTTCCTCGAGCGGGCGCTGAAATCAAGCGCCGAGACAGACAGGCGGGGCGCGGCGAGCCGCTGACCGCCGCCGACCCTGCGCCACGCCGTCGTGGGGCGCGACGACCGCGACAGGCCCGAGATGGACCCAGACTGCTTGGTGGTGGTGACGCTGCCGTGGAGGGGGATGGTCCCCTCTCCCACGTAAGCGACTGGGACGAGGTATCGGCGTGAGAACTCCATCTCGGCAGACACCGAAGCCATCATTCTGATTCCGTCCGGGACACGCCGTCCGCCGCCGGAGGATGTCGGCCCGACCCTCGCCTCGCCCCGAGCCCGAGGGCCGGCGATGGTCTCCCGCCAAACCGGCTGCCCTGGCGGCAGATCAAGTAGGAGCGCGGTCTCGCCATCGAGCCGCGTCGCCGCCGCCCCCGTCCCGCCTCCTTGCCCCCTGGGCCGAGCCCGAGGGATCATCCCATGGCTGGCCGCGCCGCCCGACCGTGCCGCGCCATCGCGCATCCCCCACCTCGTGCGGCGCTGGGACGCACCGAGGATCGACCACGCCGACGACGGAGGCAACCGTGCCCGCCGCCCCCGACCGCTTCAGCGACCACCTCCGCGCTCTCGCCGACACGATCTGGCGGGCGCAACTCTCCCACCCTCTCGTCCGGGGGATCGGCGACGGCGGCCTCGACCCGGCGGTGTTCGCCTGCTGGCTGCGGCAGGACTACCTGTTCCTGCTCGACTACGCCCGTGTCTTCGGCCTCGCCGCCGCCCGCGCCCCGGACGCCGGCACCGCGGCCCGCTTCGCCACCCTCCTCCAGGAGACCCTGACCACCGAGCTCGACCTCCACCGCGCCTACGCCGCCGAGTTCGGCATCACCGCCGAGGCGCTGGCGGGGGAGGAGAAGGCGCCGACGACGCAGGCCTACACCGACTTCCTGCTCCGCACCGCCGCCCTCGCCGACTTCGCCGAGATCGCCGCCGCCCTCCTCCCCTGCATGTGGGGCTACTCCTGGCTCGGCCAAGCGCTCGCCGCCGGCGATCCCCCGGCCGACGCCCGCTACGCCCGCTGGATCGCCCTCTACGCCGCCCCCGACTTCGCCGACCTGGCTCTCTGGTGCCGGGAGGTCGTCGATGCGGCGGCGGCCGGGGCGGGGGACGCGACCCGCCGGCGGATGGAGGCCGCGTTCCTCCTCTCCAGCCGCTACGAGCTGGCGTTCTGGGAGATGGCCTGGCGTGATGAGCGGTGGCCGGTGTGAGACCATCGGGCGAACGATCCCTCGACCGGGATCGGGCGACCGGTGATCGGTGACGGTCGCGAAACACGGCCGCTCGTCGCGGATGCCCCGGCGAAGCGCGCGCCGGCCCGCCCCGCGGCTACGGCTCCGGCAACGCCGATCCGCGGCGCCGGCCGGAAGGAGGCTTCCCCGTGAAGAAGACCGGCGTCCTCAACCGCCCCCTCTCGGAGGTGATCGCCGCGATGGGGCACACCGACCGGCTGGTGATCGCCGACGCCGGACTGCCGGTGCCGCCTGGCGTGCCCTGCATCGATCTCGCCGTCGTCTGCGGGCTGCCGCCCCTGCTGGAGGTCGCCCGCGCCGTCGCCGCCGAGCTCCAGGTCGAGGCGCTCACGCTCGCGACCGAGTTGGAGGCCCGCGACAGCGCCCTCCCCGCTGCCCTGGAGCGTCTCTTCCCCGGCGCCCGCCTCGGCTACGTCCCCCACGACGAGCTCAAGCGTCTCGCCGCCGGCGCCCGCGCCGTCGTCCGCACCGGCGAATGCACCCCCTACGCGAACGTGATCCTCGGCAGCGGGGTGACGTTCTGACCCGTCCCCCGGTCGGCGGCGTTCCCCCGTCGCCCGGGCGCGCCGGGGCCTTCTCGCGAGGCGAGGTGGGCGAAGCCGGAGCGATGCCGGAAGGTGACGATGGTCGAGCGGAGCAGGGACTCCGGCTCCCCCCCTACAGCGCTTTGCAGAAGCGTCGGCCCAGGGCCGATGAGTGGTTGGGGTAGGCCGCTGTCGCCCTGCGGGCGACGGGCGCAGCAAGCAGCGCCCCTACATCTGGTCGCGGCTGGTCGAGCGCAGGAAGCGGCGCCCCGACAACCGGTGGCGGCCGGTCAGCTTCATGGCGACCCGCTCTAACGCGAGGCCCGCCGCGCCCGCGCCAGCGCGGTCGAGCGCTCGACGGCCCGGAGCAGGGCATCGACCAGCAGGGCGAGCGCGACGACGGCGATCGCGCCGGCCAGCACGGCCGACCAGTTGAAGGTGGCCAGGCCGAGGAAGAGGAGTTGGCCGAGGCCGCCGGCGTCGATCCAGCCGGCGACCACCGCCAGGCTGATCGTGGTCACGAACGCCGTCCGCAGCCCGGCCAGGATCACCGGCACCGCCAGCGGCCAGCGCACCTTCCGGAACACCTGACCCGGCGTCATCCCGATCCCCTTGGCCGCCTCCAGCGTCGCCGGATCGACCCCGCGCAGGCCGGCGACCAGGTTCCGGACCAGGTAGATCTGAGCGTAGGCGGCGAGCACCACCAGCGCGTTGTTCCGGCCGATCCCGAGGAACGGGATCAGGAAGGCCAGGAAGGCGAGACTGGGGATCGTGTAGATGATCCCCAGCAGCCCGAGCGTCGGCAGCGTCAGCCGCCGGTAGCGGGCCGCCACGATCCCGACCGGGACGGCGATCAGCAGCGCGATGCCGAGCGCTTGCAGGCAGAGCAGCAGGTGGTCGGCCGTCAGCGCGAGCACCTCCCGCCAGTTCTCGATCAGGTAGCTCATGGGGCATCCGGGTGATTGCGTCGGTTCGCCGGAGAGCGGCCCTCACCCCCGACCCCTCTCTCGGGCGCGGGAGCGGGTGGAACCTCCATTAGAGCGGGTTGCCATGAAGTTGACCGGCCGCGACCGCCTGTAGGGGCGCTGCTTGCTGCGCCCGTCGCCCGCAGGGCGACAGCGGCCCACCGAACCACGCCGTGGCCTTGGGCCGACGCTTCTGCCAAGCGCTGTCGTCGAGATCGGGAGTGGTCAACCGGATTCCGCATCAGTCGCACTCCAGGCGCATGATCAGGTCGACCGGGATGGGGGCGCCGGGTCCGGTTCGACGCTCCCCCCGTTCGGTTGATCCACGCCGGGCCGCGGGCGCGCGTCACCACGTCAGGAGCCGAGCGAGCCGACGACGGCGCCGCCCGTTCCGACCTCCCCTGCAGCGGCCGACCCCGACCGGGGCACGCTCGCCGCCTGGAACGCCACCAGGTCGACTTGGCCGACCGGCCGCGCGTCCTCGTCGACCACCACCACCCGCGGCGCGCCGCGCTCGAGCAGCACCCCGAGCGCCGTCCGCAGGCGGGCCGAGCGGGGCACGGTTGGCTCCGCCTGGTCGATCGGCGAATCGGAGAGGGGCCGCACCGCGGCGTCGACGGCGACCAAGCTGAGGCGGCGGAGGACGTCCCCCGCCCCAACCAAGTCGGCGACGAACTCGTTGGCCGGCTCCATGATGATCCGCAGCGCCGAGTCGTACTGGACCACCCGGCCGTCGCGCATGACCACGATCTTGTCGGCCAGCAGCACCGCCTCCTCGATGTCGTGGGTGACGAAGAGGACGGTCTGCCCGAAGCGGGCATGGATCCGCCGCAGCTCCTCTTGGAGACGCCCGCGGGTGATCGCGTCGAGCGCGCCGAACGGCTCGTCCATCAGCAGGGTCGAGGGGTTGGCCGCCAGCGCCCGCGCCAGCCCGACCCGCTGCTGCTCCCCGCCCGAGAGCTGCGCCGGGTAGCGCCGCCGGTACTCGGCCGGTGGCAGCCCGACGAACTCGAGCAGGTCATCGACTCGGCTCGCGGTCCGCTGCTTGTCCCACTTCAGGAGGCGGGGGACGACGGCGACGTTGTCGGCCACCCGCAGGTGGGGGAAGAGCCCGGCCTGCTGGATCACGTAGCCGATCCGGCGTCGCAGCTCCGGCGCCGGCAGCCCCTTGGCGTCCTCACCGTCGATCAGGACCCGCCCCGAGGTCGGCTCGTAGAGACGATTAACCATCTTGAGCAACGTCGTCTTGCCGCTACCGGAGGGACCGAGCAGCACCACCAGGGTGCCCGGCTCGACCCGCAGGGTGACGTCGTCGACGGCGGCCTGGCTCGCCCCCGGGAAGCGCTGCGAGACCCCCTCGAATTCGACCGTCGCCGCCCGGCCGTCGGTCCCTCGGTCCTCGTCGATCTCGCACCGTCCCCGCGGGGTCTAGTGAGTAGTGGGTAGTGAGTAGTGGGTAGTGGATGATGCACTGGCAGCCGATGCCGTGCTATCACCCGCAGCCCATTGCCCTCTCTACCCACTACCCACTACCCACTGACTACCCCGCCAGCAGCCCGTTCTGCTGCAAGAAGTCGGTGGCCACGGCCGCGGGCTCTTCCGCCCCGTCGCCGGAGACGCGGCCGTTGAGGGTCCGCATCACGTCGTCGGTCAGGAGCGGGGCGAGGGTGTTCAGCGTCTCGGCCAGGTCCGGGTAGGCGTCGAGCGTCTCTTGGCGGACCACCGGCGCGACGTGGTAGGGCGGCCAGAGGTTGCGGTCGTCCTGGAGCAGGACCAGATCGTAGGTGGCGATCTCGGCGTCGGTGCCGAAGGCGAGCACGACCTCGGCCTGCCCCTGGTCGATCGCCTGGTAGCGGACGCCGGGGGCGACGCTGGTGACGTTCCCGAACTCCATGCCATAGAAGTCCTGGAGGCCTTGCAGCCCATCCTCGCGCTCGACGAAGTCGGGCGGGGCGACGATCGTCAACTGGTCGGCCACCTCGGCCAGGTCGGAGATGGTCGAGATGCCGTACTGCTCGGCGACTTCCTGGGTGACGGCCAGCGCCTGGCTGTTGTTGAAGGCGCTCTGATCGAGCCAGACCAGATCGAACTGCTCTCGGTAGTCCTCGGCGACGACCTGGTAGACCTCCTCGTCGATCCCGCCCGCCGCCGGGGTCGCTCCCGCGCCCGCCACCGGCGAGGCGGTCGGCGTCCCCGCGACCTGGGAGATGGGGATGCCGAGGACCACCGTCAGCGCCGTGCCGGTGTACTCGGGGTAGAGGTCGATCTCGCCGTTGACCAGCGCCTCGTGGGCGACCGCCGTCCCGCCCAGATTCAGCCGCCGCTCGACCGGGATGCCGGCGTCATCGAGCAGTAGGGCGTACATCTCGGCCAAGATGAACTGCTCGGGGAACTCTTTGGAGCCGACGGCGACCGGCTCGCCGTCCTGGGCCAGAGTTCGGCCCGGCCGCGCCAGCAGCGCCGCCGCCGATCCCGCCACCGGGACCGTCGCCAGCCCCTTGACCACTGTTCGCCGCGTCATCATCGTCATCCTGATCCTCCGTCTCGCCGTCCGTCGCGTCCCTTGCCCCGCCACCGACCATCGGTGGTGGCCCCCGGAAGGAGGACACGAGCCAACTGGTGCCGCGGCGCCGCGCCGCACGGACGGTGCCGCCACCACCGCAGAGTGTCACAGGCTACGCTGCCGCCTGCACCTCCGTCGGCCGGCTTCGGGGGGCAGCCGATCGTCCTCGTACCGCCCCTCGACGCCGGGGGCACGCAACGAAACCCGGCGGCCGCTGCCAGCGGCGCCGTGGTCGACTCGTCGAGAAGCTCGCTCAGCGGGTGACCCCCGGCGGCGTCAACGCTCGCTCGAGCCCGCTCAGGCCGACCTCGACCGAGAGCGCCAGCAACGTGACCGGGATCGCCCCGACCAGGAGCAGGGTGTTGTCCCGCAGCGTCAGGCCGGCGGTGATGAAGTCGCCCAGGCCGCCGGCCCCGATCAGCGCCGCCAACGCCGCGCTGGCGACGATCTCGACCCCCGCCGTCCGGATCCCGGCGACGATCACCGGCAGGGCCAGGGGCAGTTGGACGCGCCAGAAGACCTGCGGCCCGGTCATCCCGATCCCGCGCGCCGCCTCGAGCGCCGCTGGGTCGACGCTGCGCAGCCCGGCGTCGGTGTTGAGCACCAGCGGCGGCCCGGCCAGCACCGTCAGCGCCACCAGCGCCGGCCCCACGCCCAGCCCCATCACCGGCAGCAGCAGCAGCAGCAGCGCCAGGCTCGGCACCACCCGCGCCGCCGCCACCACCCCGAGGACGCCCCCCGCCCCCTGCCGCCAGCGGGCGATCAGCACCCCGAGCGGGAGGAAGATCAGCATCGCCAGCGCCAGCGACGTCAGGCTCAGCCGGGCGTGGACTGCCAGCGCCTGGCGGAACCGATCCGGGTTCTCCTGCAGATACGCCCAGACCTGGGCCAACTGCTCCACCGACCACCCCTCCGACCATCGCTCCGCCGCGCCTCGGCCGCCGCCGGCTCGGGCCCGGTCCGTTCGTGCCGCCGCGCGCACGATCCGGGCCTCGCCTCCCCCGGTTCCCCTGCTCTCCCGCCATCGGTGCGGCGCTGTCGGAACTCCCCCCTGGTCGCCGCCGGGCTGGCGGGTAGAATCGCGCGGGCGCGGCTGCCCAACTCTGTGCCCACCGAAGCCGTCCGCAACCGACAGGGGAGAGCAGAACCATGGC
>JBBSNJ010000113.1:0-7675 GCA_038232775.1 Thermomicrobiales bacterium | reverse complement strand
CGTCTGGCGTCTGGCGTCTGACTCCTACGTCCCCACCTGCGACTCTACGAAACCGAGCAGTTGCTCCAGCTCCGCCAGCTTCTCCCGGACGAAACCGCCGACCGCGGCGGCCTGGGCGAAGGGGAGCCCGTAGCTGAGGCGGACAGCCACCCCGTGCTCGACCTCGTCCCACCAAGCACTCTGGTGGGGAGCGAGGAAACCGCGGGCAACGCTCGGGATCGTCATCCGGGCCAGCCGTTCCAGGGCACGGCGCCGGAACTCGTTCTCCTCCTCGACGTACATCCCCGGCGAGGTCGCCCAGAGTTCGACCGCGAACCCGTCCTCGCCCACGCGGACGTCGACCCGCCCCGCCTCGTCGTCGGCCGCGATCGTCCACCGGTTCTGATCGTCGACCGTGCCGTAGGCGTAGAATCCCGCCGCCTCCAGCGACACCTGGACCGGGGCCAGCGCCCGCCGCGCGTTGGCGATCGCGTCGCGGGGTCCGGCCCCGTTGCCGCCGGTGCTCGCACCCTCGCCGTCGTCGTCCGCACCGGGCAACCGGCCCCACCGCTCGTCCCCGTCCATGCCGCCCCCGCGCTCCGATAGCCCGCTCTGCTTGAGAGGTTGCACCGGCCATGCCAAGGGGAGCCCCGCGGCCGCCGGCTCAGACGGCGACATGGCGCTCGCCCCGGAGCGCCGCTCCCACCGCGATCGCCATCCGGTAGAAGTAGCGGTCGTCGCTCGGGATGAAGTCGTCAGCCCCGACGCTCGCGGTCTCCGCCCGGTCGGCCCCCGGTAACAGTCGCTCGCCCTCGATCGTCGCCACCTCGCCCGCGAGCAGTCGCAGCAGGGGGGCGAGCGAAAACTGGACGAGGGCGGCCAACTCGCCGGGATGCGGGCGGTAGCCGAGCAACGGCCGGTCGTCGCGCAGGAGGAAGACCGCTTGCACCTCCCGGTCGCGCACCCCCGGCTCCGCTTCGTTGACCGAGATCCTGGTGCCCAAGCGGCGCACCGCCGCCAGCGGGACAGCGATCCCGATCTCCTCCTCCGTCTCCCGCAGCGCCTCCGCGACCCCCTCGCCAGCCCGCAGGTGCCCGCCGACGGTGGCGTCGAGCCGCCCGGGCCAGGTGTCCTTGCCGAGACCCCGCCGCTGGAAGAGGAGGAACGGCCCGTCGTCGCCCTCGCCGCAGACCCAAACGTGCAAGGCGCGGTGCCAGTCCCCATCCCGGTGGACGAGCGCGCGCGCCTTCGTCCGCCCGGTCGGCGTCCCGTCCGGCCGCACGATGTCGAAGCGCTCTGTAGGGTCCTGCGCGGCCGAATCAGCGTCCATTCTGGTGCCGTCACCACCCATGGCGCCCGCCCTGTATCTCGACGGAGCTGGCAACCGACCAGGCAAACGACGTCAGCGTCGAGGTGAACAGCCGCTCCCGGCACTTTCCGGCCGGCGAACTCAAGAGGCCGCCGCCGATAGGCCGACGAGCCCACCGACGGAACAGCATTCCATCGTTCATCTCTGGATCGTCGATCTCACGCCGGGGTGGCAGTCGCCTGGGGACCAAGGAACGCGGGTCAACTGGCGGCGCCCGCCGCCCACTCCGCGGCGAGGATGCCGAAGACGAGGACGTCCTCGAATCGGCCGTCCAGGAACGCGGCCTGGCGCAGCGTCCCCTCCTGCTGGAAGCCGCAGCGGGCGTAGAGGCGGTGGGCACGGCTGTTCCAAGCTTCGGCCCGCAGCCAGACGCGGTGCAGATTCCAGCCGCCGAAGCAGGCGTCGAGGGTGGCCTGGATCGCGTCGGTGCCGAGCCCTTGCCCCCAGCGCTCGGTGTCGCCGATCAGCAGCGAGAGCTCAACCGAGCGCGCCTCCGGCCGCTCCGCCCGCAGCACGACCAACCCGACCGCCTCCTCCTCCGGCGCCGGCGTCTCGACCACCAGCGCCGCCGGCCGCCCCAGGACCGCCTCCTCCGCCAACCAGCCTTCGAGCTGGCGCTGGACCTCGGCCGCCGAGACGGCCGCCGCCGACGCCCCCCACCCCCGCATCACGGCCGGGTCGTTCAGCCACCCGTGCAGCCGCGCCCCGTCCTCCCGCTCGACGGCCCGCAGATCGACCAATTCCCCACGGATCACACGCTACCCCGGCGCTGGCGACGGCTGGCCGCCGGCCGAGCGGAGCGCCATCGACCGCGCCCCCACCCCGACCGTTCGCCTAATCGTACCGGACCCGGGGATCGACCACCGCGTAGAGGATGTCCGACAAGAGCGTGCCGAGCACGATCATCGCCGACGAGTGGAGCACCACCCCCATCACGATCGGGTAGTCCTTGTTGGTCAGGGCGTCGACCGCGAGCAGACCCATGCCGGGCCAGGTGAAGACCGTCTCGACCACGATCGAGCCCTCGACCAGGGTCACGATCGGGATCAGCGCGTTGCGCCAGGCGTGCTTCAGGATCACCAGCCGCTCCGGCGCCCCCTTCGCCCGCGCCGTGCGGACGAAGTCCTGCCCGAGCACCTCGATCTTCGCCGCCCGCTGGAAGCGGACGTAGCCGGCGAGGCCGATCAAGGTCACATCGCACGATCGACGAACCACGCCGCTAGCAGCCAGACTACCCCAATCGCTTGCGCTCCCCGATCCGTCGCACCCACGGCGCCGCTCACCGCCGCCGAGGGTAGTCGCCACCCCGCCTCAGGCGCGGCACCACCCTTGCGTCCGAAACTGGAGCAATGGCGCAACCGCGGCGCCAACGTTCCGTTCCGCCGGTGGCCCGCCCGCCCCGGAGAAGCCTCCGATGATGAAGACCGTCCTGGTCGTCGACGACGACGCCCACATCGCCGAACTGATCGCCTCCCTCCTCGAAGACGAGGGGTACGGCGTCCGTTGTGCCCACGACGGGCACGCTGCTCTCCGCGAGATCGACCGCGAGCCGCCGGGGATCGTCGTCAGCGACGTGATGATGCCCAGCCTCGACGGCGTTTCCCTCACCCAGCACCTGCGCGACCGCGGCGACGCCACCCCGGTCGTCCTGATGAGCGCCGTCTACGCCGACGTCGACATCCCCGGCGTGCGCTTCATCCCCAAGCCGTTCGACATCGACTACATCGTCGCCGTCGTCAACCGCATCTTCCACGACGCGGCGTAGGGTTGCGAGTCGGGGAGACAGAGAGCGCAGCGAGAAGCATCATTGGTGACTCCGCATTGAGCTTCGATTGAGCCTCGTCGGAAGCGACCAACCTCTGCTGCTTCGTCTGGCACTCGCTCTCCCGAGAAACGGTTCATTCATTGTTCGTGTGCAGCTCGATCAAGCATCGTCGTCAAGTTGCAGAGCGATTTTGGGTCAATGCAAGAGATATTGTAGGACCGAGCCCGGCTGATAACCGGGGCTCCGTCCCCTCCTCTCCTGCCGCAGCGGGAGCGGGGGTTGGGGGGTGAGGGCCGGCGCCCCGGACCCCACGATTCACCCAAAGTCCGCATCACTCAATCCCACTCCCCAACTCGCGCTCCCATCACCCGAAGTGGTAGTTCGGCGCCTCCCGCGTGATCGCCACGTCGTGCGGATGGCTCTCCCGTAGCCCGGCCGCGGTGATCTGGACGAACTGGGTCTCCCGCCGCAGCGTCGGGATGTCGGGCGCGCCGACGTACCCCATCGCCGAACGGAGCCCGCCGACGAGCTGATAGACCAGGTTCCCGAGCGGCCCCTTGTGGGCGACCCTCCCCTCGATCCCCTCCGGCACCAACTTCTGAATGTTGCCGATCCCCTCTTGAAAGTAACGGTCCTTCGAGAACGACCGCGCCTTCATCGCTCCGATCGAGCCCATCCCCCGGTACTCCTTGAACCGCTCTCCTTGATAGATCACCACCTCGCCCGGGCTCTCGTCCGCCCCAGCGAGGAGGCTGCCCAGCATCACCGCGTCCGCCCCGGCCGCGATCGCCTTCGCGATGTCCCCCGAGTACTGCACGCCGCCGTCCGCGATCAGCGGCACCCCCCGCCGGCCGCACGCCTCCGCGCACTCCATGATCGCCGTCACCTGCGGCATCCCGACCCCGGCCACCACCCGCGTCGTGCAGATCGAGCCCGGCCCCACCCCGCACTTGACCGCGTCCGCCCCGGCTTCGATCAGCGCCGCCGCCCCGGCCGCCGTCGCCACGTTCGCGGCCATCACCTCGATCGCGAGCCGCCGCTTGAGCGCGCCGACCATCGCCAGCACCGCCGCCGCGTGCCCGTGCGCCGTATCGACCACCAGCAAGTCGACCCCGGCCGCCACCAGCGCCGCCGCCCGCTCCTCCGCGTCCGCCCCGACACCGACCGCGGCGCCGACGCGCAGCCGCCCCCGCCCGTCCTTCGTCGCCCGCGGAAACTGGATCTTCTTCTGGATGTCCTTGACGGTGATCAGGCCGGTCAGGTAC
The DNA here is from genome assembly GCA_038232775.1 of Thermomicrobiales bacterium. GTDB lineage: Bacteria > Chloroflexota > Chloroflexia > Thermomicrobiales > UBA6265 > JBBSNJ01. Next base: position 3,297 of record JBBSNJ010000113.1, on the reverse strand, counting down.
CCCCGCTCGTCGACGACCGGCAGCTTCTCGACCTTACGCCGGTGGAGGATCGCGCTCGCCTGCTCGAGCGTCGTCCCGGTCGGGGCGGTGATCAGCCCCTCGCTCGTCATCAAGGCGCTGACCGGCTGCTCGACGTCCTCGACGAAGCGCAGGTCGCGGTTGGTCAGGATGCCGACCAACCGGCCGCCATTCTCGGTGATCGGCACCCCCGAGATGTGGTAGCGCTCCATCACCGCCAGCGCCTCGCGCACCGGCGCCTCCGGCGGCAGCGTCACCGGCTCGACGATCATCCCCGACTCGGAGCGCTTGACCTTGTCGACCTCGGCCACCTGGTCCGCGATCGCCAGGTTGCGGTGGACCACCCCCAGACCCCCCTCCCGCGCCAGGGCGATCGCCAGCCGCGCTTCGGTCACGGTGTCCATCGCCGACGAGAGGATCGGGATCGCCAGCTGGATCGCCGGCGTCAACCGCGTCCCGGTATCGACCTCGGCCGGCTGGACGTCGGACCTCGCGGGCACCAGCAGCACATCGTCGAAGGTCAACCCCAAACCGACGAACTTGCCGCCGCCAGGGGCGCGATTGGTCGCGGCGTCGGCGTCCGTCGCGGGCGGGCGACCGTTCGTTCGCGCGCGGCCGTCGCTGCCGTCCACCGCCGCCGGACCGTTGCGCTCTTGGGCAATCATCATCAAATCCTCCAAACGTTCGGCTCGCGTGCCAGACCGCGACGAGAGGTGGACGACTGGAGTACCGGGGAACGGCCGAGGACCCTGACCCTGCTGGTCGGCAATTGCGAATCGAAGAACGGTGCCTCCCAGCTCACTCCGGCGCCAGTAGGTTCGAGCGCCCGTCCCTGATCGGTGCGGCATTCGGACCGGACAATCGGGCGACGGGTTCGAGGTGTCTCGGGCGGCTGGGGCGGTCCCCCCGCGGTCCCCTTCCTAGGGTAGGCCGCCAACTCGCCGGCACGGATCATCGGCCCCCGACCGGCGCTGGTCGCGCTCCGTCCACGCTCCCCCCACTCCGCAGCCGCAGCCGTTCGGCCAGCTCGACCGTGAACGCTTCGTAGGCTTCGGCCCCCTTCGAGGCGGGGTCGTACTCGACGATCGCTTGACCGTAGCTCGGCGCTTCGGCCAGCCGCACCGAGCGGGGGACGATCGTGCCGAAGATGCGGTGCGGAAAGTACCGCCGGACCTCCTCGACCACGTGGGCCGAGAGGCGCGTCCGGGCGTCGTACATCGTCATCAGCACGCCGGCGACGTCGAGCGGCGGGTTGAGCCGGCGTTTGACGAGGTCGATTGTCCCGATCAACTGCCCCAGCCCCTCGAGCGCCAGGAATTCGCACTGGATCGGCACCACCACCGATCGAGCCGCCGTCAGGGCGTTGACCGTCAGCAGCCCGAGCGACGGAGGGCAGTCGATCAGCACCGCCTGGTATCGGTCACCCACCGTGTCCAGCGCCCCCACCAGCCGCCGCTCCCGCGACTCGGCGTCGACCAGCTCCACCTCCGCCCCGGCCAGCGTCGGCACCGACGCCACCAGGTCGAGCCCCGCCCGATCAGTCGCCGCGATCGCCTGGCCGATCTCGATCCCGTCGACCAACACGTCGTAGACCGACCGCGGGAGCGAACCCTTGTCGATGCCGAGCGAGGAGGTAGCGTTCCCCTGCGGATCGAGATCGACCAGCAGTACTCGCAGGCCGCGCCGGGCGAGGCAGACCGCGGTGTTGACGGCGGTCGTCGTCTTGCCGACCCCGCCCTTCTGATTGGCGAAGGCGACAACCGCCGCCGCCGGCACCCCCAGCCGCACCGGGGCCGGGTCTGCCGCCGCCGTTGCCGACACCCCGGCCCGGTCCGTCGTCGCCGTCGCTGCGCCCAATCCGTCCCTGCCCACGCGCCGCCGCGCCCCTTCGTCCACAGAACGTTATGGTAGCACCCTAGGGGTGTCCGGACAATCGACGGCTCGCCCGAACGCGGCGCCTGATTCGTCGCGCCGCATCACGGGCGTGGGCCGATGCGGCGCGCCTGCAGGGGGCGGACCTAAGCGGCCTGAAGCGCTCCGAGGTCGACCACGCCACCAAGATGAAGGCGGGCACGGCCGAGCTGCTGACCCTCTCCGAGCGCTACTACGACCTCGCCCAAGCCGCGGGCTTCGACTATGCCGCCTTGTGGCGCGACCACGGCCCGGAGATCGGCCCGCTGCTGGATCACGCCCGTCTCGCCTGGACCGAGGAGGCCCACGGCAACTACGAGTTCAACGAGGGGATGGTCGCTGGCGTCCCGTCGCTGGCGTTCTATGACACCCGGCTCGACGCCGGTCCGAGCCGGGCCGAAGATCCGGCGGGCGCCCTCGATGTCCAGTTGGAGCTGCCCGATGGTCGGGTGCTCGACAAACCCGGCAACCTGTTCCACGCCCTGACCGAGCCCGCCCTCTGGGGAACCGACGAGGACTTCGTCGGGCTGCGGCTCGACATGGGTGGCGACGGTCAGCTCCGGTTGGGAGAGGCGCTGCCGGAGGCCAACGTTCTGCTCGGCTCCACGCGGATGCTCGACGACGCGACGGCTCAACTGCAAGCGGTGATCGCCGGGTGGCAGCCGAGGCTGTCCGACGCATTCACTGCCCTCGTCGTCATGATCCCGACGATGTACGGCTATTTCCAGGAGTGGAAGCTCTCCCCCTTCGTCATCGGCGAGGCGAGCACCCAGCGCGGTTTCGTCGCCACCAGCCGCCTCGTCGATGTGCTCGGCATCCTCCGCGGGCTCACCGTGACCTACGGCGAGGTCGCCCCCCTGGTCGAGCAATCGTCGCCGGCGCTGGCGGCCCAGATCGAGGGGGAGTTGGACGGCATCGTCGCCTTCGTCGCGGACCTCCAAGCGCGAGACCAAGCTGGCGACCGCTTCACCCCCGAGCAGGCCGACCAGTTCGGCGGCCAGCGACAAACCCGGGCGACGTCGCTCGCCGGCCAAATCCCCCAGGCGGCCGCTCTGCTTGGTGTCCGATTGGACGCCGCCTGATCCCTCATCTGGGATCGACCTTCGTCGCCTCGGGTTCTCCCCCGCAGCGTGCGACTGCCCCCCGCCTCCCGGCGGTCGACCACGAGGAGCGCTGGTACCATGGGACATCGCCTCCGGTTCGCAACCTGGCTCGCCCTCTTGCTCACCGTCGGCCTCGGCGGTCCGTTCGGCCCGCGGCCGGCGGCGGCGCAGGCTGCCATCGCCCCCGCCGCGACCGCGGAGCAGATCCGCTCGGCGCTCTACGATGCCCAGAACGCGCCGTTAGCAGGCAACCGGGCGGCAGCGG
>JBBSNJ010000112.1:0-7722 GCA_038232775.1 Thermomicrobiales bacterium | reverse complement strand
GCTGCGGCGTCCCGCTGGGCGGCCCCCCCCCCCGACCCCGCGCCCGCCGCGGGGGGCCTGGGGCGCCGCTCCCGAATGCCAGAGCACCACGGTTCAACCGATTTCCGACTCAGTCCCCTACCTTCAGACGCCGCGCATCGCCCCGCCCGCGCTCGGACCGACCGACGGGACGAGCCTCGTTCCCCCCGGTTCAAGCCGGTTCAAGGGAAGCGATCAGTCGTGGCTGACCGCCAGCACCCGATCCTCGGCCGGCTCCTGCTGGGCGACGTCGTCGTGGACGCCGTTCAGCGGCAGCGCCCGCTGCGCCCCTTCCGGCAGGGTCGCCTTGGCGGCGCCGACGAAGTTCCGGAAGAGGGGGTGGGGGTTGGTGGGGCGGGAGCGGAACTCGGGGTGGAACTGGACCCCGATGAAGAAGGGGTGCCCTTCCAGCTCCATGATCTCGGCCAGTTGGCCGTCGGGCGAGGCGCCGCTGACGACGAGCCCGGCCCCAGCCAGCCGCTCCCGGTAGGCGTTGTTGACCTCGAACCGGTGGCGGTGGCGCTCGAAGACGGTCCCCTCGGCGTAGGCCGCGGCGGCGGTCGAGTCCGGTTCGAGTCGGCAGGGCCAGAGCCCGAGGCGCATCGTGCCCCCCATCTCGACGTCCTTCTGATCCGGCATCAGGTCGATCACCGGGTGGGGCGTCTGGGGGTCGATCTCGGTCGAGTTGGCGCCCGTCAGCCCGCAGGCGTTGCGGGCGACCTCGATCACCGCCATGTGGAGCCCGTAGCAGAGGCCGAGGTAGGGGATCCGGTGCTCGCGGGCGAAGCGGGCGGCGGCGATCTTGCCCTCGGTGCCGCGGGGACCGAAGCCGCCCGGGACGACGATGCCGGAGACCCGCCGCAGCGTCCGCTCCAGCTCCTCCGGCCCCACCGTCTCCGAATCGACCCAAACGATCTCGGGCTCGACGTCGTGCCAGAGACCGGCGTGGGTCAGCGACTCGGTGACGCTCATGTAGGCGTCGGGCAGCTCGACGTACTTGCCGACGATCGCCAGCCGCAGCCGGCGGCGCTGCCGCTGGACGTGGTCGACCAGCCCCCGCCAGCGGCCGAGGTCCGGTTCCCCCTCCAAGCCGAACTCGCGGGCGATGTAGTCCCCGAGACCCGACGCCTCGAGCAGGAGCGGCACTTCGTAGATCGAGTCGGCGGTCGGCATCGAGATCACGGCCTCGACGGCGACGTCGCAGAAGAGAGCGATCTTCTCCTTGGTCTCGGTCGGGATCGGCTTCTCGGCGCGGGCGACGATCACGTCCGGCTGGATCCCCATCGAGCGCAGCTCGCGCACGCTCTGCTGGGTCGGCTTGGTCTTGAGCTCGCCCCCGCCCAGCTCCGGCACGAGGGTGACGTGGATGTAGAGGGCGTTGGCGCGGCCGACCTCCCGCCGCATTTGGCGGATCGCCTCGATGAAGGCTTGGCCCTCGATGTCGCCGACGACGCCGCCGACCTCGACGATCACGACGTCCGCCTCGTGCTGCCGGGAGGCGAGCGCGATCCGCTCCTTGATCTCGTTGGTGATGTGGGGGATGACCTGGATCGTGCCGCCGAGGTAGTCCCCCCGCCGCTCCTTGGCGATCACCGCCGAGTAGACCTGCCCGGTGGTGACATTCGAGGCGCGCGAGAGGTTCTCGTCGATGAATCGTTCGTAGTGGCCGAGGTCGAGGTCGGTCTCCGCCCCGTCGTCGGTGACGAACACCTCGCCGTGCTGGTAGGGAGACATCGTCCCCGGGTCGACGTTCAGGTAGGGATCGAGCTTCATGATCGAGACGCTGGCGCCGCGGCTCTTGAGCAATCGCCCGATCGCCGCCGTCGTGATCCCCTTGCCGACGGACGAGACGACCCCACCGGTGACGAAGACGTATTTCGGCATCCCCTCTCCTCCGCACGACTGGCTACCAGCTACCGGCTATCGGCCGTTGATGACGGGCTCCACGGGCGAACCAAACCCTGGTTGGGGAGGAAGGGTGGCCGCGAGCGGGGCGGCAGCGCGAGGCGCGGCGATGACCGAGGGTCGGCTCTCCGGCGGCCGTTAGCCCAGCCCACGGCCACCGCCTAGCTGGCCACCGCGAGCACCGCCACGCGTAGGGTCTCGCCGAGGTCCGACGAGCGGAGGACAAGCTTGTCTTCGCTGGGAGGAACTTCGAGCCCGAGTTCTTTGCAGAAAGGTTCGAGGCCGGCCAGTGCGCGGTCGCCCTGGGGGGTGGCGTACTGCATCGGGATCACCAGCTTCGGCCCGAGCTGGGCGACGACCTCGGCCGCCTTCGTCGCGTCGAGCACGCCGCCGCCCCCGATCGGGACCAGCAGCACGCCGACGTTGGCCATCGCCTGGGCCTGCTCCTCCGAGAGGCCGTGGCCGAGGTCGCCGAGGTGGCAGACGACCATCCCTTCGAGCTCGAAGAGGTAGACCGTGTTCCGGCCGCGTTCGGCGCCACGCTGCTCGTCGTGGTAGGTCCGGATCGCCGTCACGAAGACCCCGTGGACCTCGTACTCGCCCGGTCCGCGCAGCACCGTCGGCGGGGTGGCTCCGGCGGCGGTGGAGCGGACGGCGTCGAGGTTGGCGTGCCCGGGATGGTCGTGGGAGATCGTCACCACGTCGGCCGTCTGCTTCGGCAGGGCGTAGCCGGTCTGCCGCCCGACGGGATCGGTCAGGACCGTCGCCTCGCGGGCGCGGATGCGGAAGCAGTTGTGTCCGAACCAGCGGAACTCGGCCATGCGCCGCTCTTCGCTCTGCCAGGGCGCTGCCCGTGGGCGGGCAACAGCACGGCCGACGGCCACCTGCGCGGGGCCAGGCTCGACGGGGGCGAGGGTTCAGCGACGAACGCCGAACCGCGGCTGATCGTGGGCGAGGGGAAGAAGGAGTCGCCGCCGCTCAACACGGATTTGGGGGCGCGTCGTTCGTGCTCCCACGGCCTGCCGCAGTGTACCACGGACGTTCCGCGGCGATCAGCCACGGCGCCCGAAAAGGACGCGTACGTTCGCGTCTCCGACCACGCGGCCGGAGCGGGGGACCGCGTGGCCGCCGAGGGGCCGGCGCGAGGCGGCAATCTCGCGGACAGCGGCGGTCAGTCGGGATCCAGATCGTCCTCCGACCCGTCGGCGTCGCCGAGCAGGCGCTCCACGACCGGTCGGACGACGTCGTAGCCGAAGCCGCGCCGGGCTAAGAACGCCCCGAGCTTGCGGCGCGCGGTCGTTGGGTCGTCGCCGGCGTAGGCGCGCAGCTTGTCCCGCGCCAGCTCGAGCGCGGCGGCCGATTCATCGATCTCGGTCTCGTCGAGCACCCCCCGCGCCGTCTCGCGATCGATCCCTTTCCGTCGCAACTCCTGCTCGAGCAGGCGGCGGCCGCGGGGCTGGTGGGCGGCGCGGTTCTCGACCCAGCGCCGGGCGAAGTCCTCGTCGTCGAGGTAGCGCCAGCCTTCGAGCCGGGCGACGGCAGCCTCGACCGCCTCGGGGGCAAAGCCCTTCTGCCGGAGGCGGTCGCGGACTTCGCGTTCGGAGCGGGGGCGATACGACAGGAAGGCGAGCGCGGCGCTGGTGGCGCGGGCCACGTCGTCGAGGGCGAGCAGGGCCGCGACCTGGGCCTCGTCGAGATCGACCCCGATCGCGACCCCTTCCCGCGCCGCCACGTCGGCCGGCAGTCCGAAGGCGAAGACGCCATCCAGCGAGACGCTGATCCGCTCCGCGTCGCGGACCTGCGGGGCGAGGTCGGTGACGCGGCCGGCGCGCGGTCGGTCGCGCTCCACCGCGGCGTCCTCCGCGGCGCCGCCGCGCCGCCTAGCGGGCCAGGACATCCGGCCGCCAATGGACGGGGGGGCGGACGGATCGGTCGAGGTCGCCCGCAACGGGCGGCGCGACGCGGAGTTCCCGAATACTCGAGGCGGCGTCGAAGAACAGGGTCGTCACCGGGAACACCTCAATCCGTTCGCGACGCTGTCAGCTAGGGTGCTCATTCGGAGTTTGGGTGATCTTTGGCGTTTGCCGGAGAGACGCCCTCACCCCCCGCCCCTCTCCCGCTGCGCCCGGAGAGGGGAGCCTTCAGCTGCCGCACTGTCGCCGGTCCCCTAATGCCAACTTCGGCGGAGCACCGGGGTGTCGTCTCCCCCTCACCTGCCGAAGCGGGAGAGGGGGCGGGGGGTGAGGGCCGGCGCGAGGAACGAGAGCCCCGCCTTCGAGCGAATGGGAGAGCAAGCCGGCGGCTACGACGACGGCGTCGCCACCGGGGTCGCCGCGTCCGCCTGGGTGAATGCAAGCGCTGGCTCGTTCGGGGGGAACTCCCCGACCAGCACCAGCACGGCCGGCTCCGAGCCCGTGTTGCGGAAGGTGTGGATGACGTCGGGCCCGAAGGCAACCCCCTGGCCGGGCTCGAGCGGAGTCTCCTCGCCGGTGACGAAGACCTCGTTCTCCACCACCGCGAAGGCGTCGGTGGTTCCGGCGGTCGCCGTGCCCTCGGCCACTGGCGTCCCGGCGCCGGGCGTAGCCGCGGCCGGGGTGCTGTTCGGCGGCAGGAGCCGCAAGCGCGCGCGGGTCGCCGTCCCGGTGATGAGGAGGTAGTTGACTTGCCCGGTGACGACCTGGGCGACGGCCGGGCCGGGGCTGGAGTGCGGCGGCAGGGCGGCACCAGGGGCAATCGTGATCCGGACCACCGGCACGGCCAGGCCGGGTGCGACTTCCAGGAGTCCGAGCGGTTCGACCTGGACCCCGGTGGTCGCCTCCGGACTGGCCACGGGCGAGGCATCTTGGGCGACAGCGACCGGAGCGATGAGGAAGCTCAGGGCGAGGAGGACGACCGGGATCACGAGGCGGGGCATCCGGGGCTCCTTCTTGACGATGGGGGCACGGGCAACCGTCCAACACCCGATGGTCGGTTCACCGCCGGTGCTGGACTTGGTTGCTCCTCGACCGATTGAGTCCTAGGCTACCAACAGAGCAATCGACGTGCCGCAGGGCGGCGGTGAAAGAGAAGGGCGAGGCGGTCTTAGGGTGGGTTCATCCGGCAACCGGTTGCACCGTTCCGCGTGCAGATGCTGGACAACCTTCCCGGTCCCCCACCGGGGACAGCGGCAAGGGGGCCGAAATTCTGCCCTGAGCGGAGCCGAAGCGATGACGGCGACTCTTCAGGTAGCTGAAGCGATAGCCCGACGTTCGTATCAGTAGGGCACCGCTTCCGGCGGATCGCCCGCCGCGCACATGGGGCACTGGTCGGCGGGGGAGGCGGCATAGAGCCCGTTCAGGAGGCCGACGACGGCGCGGCCGGCGATCGTCTCGTCGGCCGCGTCCCAGACGGTGGCGATGCCGACCACCTCGGCGCCGAGACCTTCGACTAAGGGGACGAAGCGGCGCATCGTCTCGCCGCTGAGGATCACGTTGTCGACCAGCAACGTCCGCTTCGCCCGGAGCAGATCTTCGAGGTCGCCGGCGATCTCCGGCCCGGCCGGGGTCGGCGTGGCGAAGACGACGCGGGCTTTCGGCTCGAGGAAGTGGCCGACCCATTGGGCGAGCCCGGCACCCCAGATCGAGGGGGTGGCGACCGTTTCGATGTGGTCGACGAAGAATCGCTTCGCCAGGGCGTAGCCGACGTGGGCGGCGAGATCAGGGTTGCTCAAGAGGTGGTCGCGGTCGAGCAGGATCGAGGCGTGGAAGCCGGAGCGGTAGGCGAAGTGCCCTTCTCGCAGCAAGCCCTCCCGCTTGAAGTCGGCCAGGATCGCCGGGTCGAGCGTCGACCTCTCCACGGACACGACCATCGATCAGAACCCTCCCCTCGCGGCGCCGCCGGTCGGCGGCTGCCGGGGAAGCGTAGCATCCGCGGCGGCGTTTAGCCGTCCCGCCCGGCGAGCTGTTCGACGAGCGTCAGGAGGCGCCCCTGGGCGCTCCCCGCCCCACCATCGGTACCGGCGTCGAGCCCCTCCCCGGACAGCATGGCCGCGCGGGCGTCGTCGTGGAAACCCCCGATGCGGCGCTCGACCTCGGTCCGGACGCCGGCGGCGGCGAGCAGGGCGAGGATTCGTCCGACCCCGGCGGCGTCGATGCTGGGGGCGGCGTAGAGGGCATCGAGCTCGGCTCGGGTCTGGCGGTCGGCGCGCTGGCGCAGGAGGAGAATCGGGAGGCTCTGCTTGCGGCGGCGGATGTCGTCGGCGGCCGCCTTGCCGGTCGTCGCCGGCGCCCCCCAGATGCCGAGCAGATCGTCGCGGACCTGGAAACCGAGGCCGAGGGCGAGGCCGAAGGCGGCGAAGCGGTCCGCCTTCGGCTCGTCGGCACCGCCGAGCAGGGCGCCGGCCCAGGCGGCATAGCGGACGATCGCCGCGGTCTTGCCGGCGATCATCCGCAAGTAGTCGTCGGGGGTGACGTCGCCGCGGCCCTCGAAGCCGAGGTCCAGGGTCTGCCCTTCGACGATCGCCAGCGTCGCCCGGTCGAACGCCTCCAAGAGGCGCAGCGCGAGCCCGGACGGGACCCCGAGATCGGCCAGGCGGTAGAACGGGAGGTGGGCGGCGGCGAAGAGGGCGTCGCCGGCGTTGATCGCCTGGCCAACCCCCCACAGGCTCCAGACGGTCGGACGGTGGCGACGGGTCGGGCTCTCGTCCTGGACGTCGTCGTGGATCAGGGTGAAGTTGTGGAGCAGCTCGATGGCCGCTCCGACCGGCGCCGCCGCCGCCATCGCCTCCCGCCCGCCGACCGCCCCGGCGGCGAGGAGGGCGACCATCGGTCGGACCCGCTTCCCCCGGTCGACCGAGCCCGCCGCGACCGGCGCCAGCGCCTCGTCGAGCTCGCCGAGGTGGTACCGCGCCATCCCGGCCAGCAGCGGGGCCGCACCGTCGAGGGCGGCGACCGCCGCCCGCAAGTCGGGCGCAATCAGCGCATCGAGGTCGAAACGATGGTCGTCGATGGGAACCCCGGTCTGGTCGGCGGGGAGGAGCGCCGTTGCCCGCGGGACGAGCCGCGGCGGGGCCTGGGGGACGGCGGTTTGGGGCATGGGGGACGCCTCCACGGGCGGTAGGGCGGACCGGAAGGAGGCCGACGAGCCCCGCGGGGCGCCGGTCGCCAACGCCGGCCGGCGGACGAGCGCAAGCTTACCGAACCTCGGCCGATTAGGGTGTAGCACGCCGCGGTGATCTCCCCTCGGCACGCCCGTTAGGAGGCGACGCCGGATGCTCGCCGACCCCGTCCGATTCCAAAATAGCGTAAACTTCGGGGTACGCGGGACACGTCTTCCGCGCGGCCGGACGACCCGCCGCGCCGACCAGGGTGGTCGGAGCGGGTACGCGGGCGCCGGGCCGGAGAAGGACGGAGAGCGATGATTTTCGATCCGATGTACTTCGTCTACATGCTGCCAGGGCTGATCTTCATGCTCTGGGCGCAGAGTCGGGTCAAGGGGACCTACGCCAAGTACAGCAAGGTCCGCAACGACCTCGGGTTGACCGGGGCTCAGGCAGCGCGCCGCGTGCTCGACGGCCAGGGGCTGAGCAACGTCGCGATCGAGGCGATCCCTGGCGAGCTGACCGACCACTACGACCCCCGCAAGCGCGTTCTGCGCCTGTCGCAAGGTGTCTACGGCGTGTCGTCGGTGGCGGCGATCGGGATCGCCGCCCACGAAGCGGGGCACGCGATCCAGCACGCCAAGGCCTACGCCCCGCTCCAACTGCGGACGGCGATCGTGCCGGCGGTCAACATCGGCTCGAACCTCGGCATCTTCGTCGTC
>JBBSNJ010000111.1:0-7750 GCA_038232775.1 Thermomicrobiales bacterium | reverse complement strand
GGCGCTGGCGGAGACGACGGCCGAGGAGCGGACGCTCTGGGTCGACGCCGAGACGGCGCTGCCGCTCCGGTTCCGGGAGCGGGGGGCGGGGCCGATCGGCCCCTACGAGTTGGAGACGGAGTTCCGGGGCTTCGGCGAGCCGGTCGACCTCGACCTGCCGCCGGCGGCGCTGGCCCTCGGGCCGGTGGCGGCGACCCCGGCGGCGGGCGGCGGTTGAGCGGCAGGCCGAGATTGGTCGCAGCGGAGGGGACGATGCCGGCGGATGGGCGGCCCGGCGCGGCGCCCCGCCTGCTCGATGCCGGCCCTTCTGGCTCGGGCGTCCCCACTGCGGCTTGGGAGCGGTAGGGAGCGGCGGTCGTCGCCCCCGAGACGGCGGACGGGCTGTGGATGATTGCTGCCGGTTCCCGGAAAGCGGCTTCTTTTCCCGGCTCGACTCCCGCCGCGGCAGGAGGGGAGAACGTCCATCAACCGAGGGCGGGCGCGGTTGATCGGACGGCGGATCAGTCGCCGGCCGGGCCTGGGGCCGGAACCGACCCCGCGGCGCGCTCGAGGACGACGACCGGGATGCGGCGCTCGGTGTTGCGCTGGTACTCGGCGAAGTTGGGCATCTGGGCCGCCATCTGGTCGTAGAGGCGGTCGCGCTCGGTGCCCTCGGCGACGCGGGCGCGGGCGGCGAAGGATTCGTCGGGGAGCTCGACGGTGGCCTCCGGGTTGGCGACCAGGTTGTGGTACCAGTCGGGATTGGTCGGGGCGCCCGCTTTCGAGGCGATGATCACGAGCCGGTCGCCGTCGACGGTGTAGGCGAGCGGAGAGGTGCGGACTTTGCCGCTCTTGGCGCCGGTGTGGCTGAGGAGGAGGAGCGGGACGCCGGCAAACATGCCGCCGACCTTGCCGCCGTTGGCGCGGAACTCCTCGATGATCTGGCGGTTGAACGCGTTGATGTCGCTGGGATCGGTCATCGTCGGAACCTCCGTGGACGGGGGCGGCCGCGCCCCGGCTCGGACGCGTGGGGGGATGCCCGCCGGGGCGGGAGCAGGAAGGACCGCCGCCGGTGCCTGGCTGGAGGCCGTGGGCGGCGCGGCGGGGTGGGCGAGGGAAGGCGTGCGGACCGCGGGCGGGTGGACTCGGTCGTCGCGGACGGCGGCGGTGGCTCACGGTTCGGTCAGGCCCCTGAGGGCCGACGACGCCGGCGCCGCTTGACCCACTCTCCGCCCGGTGCGTAGGATGGGCGGGCGCGGCCCCCATTTCTCTCGGCGCGAGACTGACCGATCGGTAAGTGGGGCGAGCACACGAGACGAGCGGGGGCCTGTCAAGGGTCAGGGCGTCGGGTGCCGACGGGCTGGTGCGGGGCCGGCGACGGTGACGGAGGCGGCGATGGTCCCCCGGACGGGAGAACGGAGCGAGACCGGGCGGAGCGCGGGTCCGCGGGGGCGGAGCGACGACCGGCGGCGGGGGGGGGCCGGCGACGGTCGCGACCGGATCTTGCAGCGGGCGCACGCCCTCTTCATCGAGCGCGGGTTCGACGGGGTCTCGATGCAGCAGATCGCGGACGCCGCGGGGATGACCAAGGCGGCGCTCTACTACCACGTGGAGGACAAGGAGGAGCTGTTCGGCCAGGTGGTGCGGCGGGAGTTCGACCGCGTCGCCGCCGTGCTGGTCGCGGCCCTGGGTGAGGAGGGGGATCTGCGGGCGCACCTGGAGCGGGTGGCGCGCGAGCTGTTCGCCTCGATCAGCGCCGATCTGGGGCGGCTGATCGGGGACACGAAGCACCACGTCTCGGCGACGCGCCAAGAAGCGCTCGGCTGCCGGGCGACGCCCCCCTACGAACTCCTGCGGCCGCGCCTGGAGCGGGCGGTGGCGGCGGGGGAGCTGCGGGCCGACGTCGATCTCGACCTGGCGCTCTCGCTCTTCTTCGGGATGATCTTCGGGCAGGTGCAGGAGGCGAAGCTGGGGCAACCGGGGGGGCCGGACGATCAGAGGGCGGCGGCGATCGTCTCGGTCTTGCTCGACGGGATCGGCTGCGGGGAGCGGCCGGGCGGGCAGGGTGGGTCCGGAGCGGGGCGATAGCTCAGGGCGGATGGGGAATCGGGCTGGTCGCTGCGGCTGCCCCGGCGGAGTCCCTGAGACGGAGCTAGCCGCGAGCGCCCGATCAGCTTCGCTCGGCCCTAAAGGGAGCGGGCTGAAACGACGAACCCCCCTGACGGGGGCTAGCCGGGCTCCGGGTGATCGGCTCGGCTTTTTCCGGAGCCGCCCTCCCGGAGACTGGACGCGCCGGCGGCGGCAGGCCGCCGCCGGGATCGCGGGCGCGACCCGCGCCCGGGGCTCGGCCGCGAGAGAACGGCCGACCGGATGGTTCTGGGACGCTGGGAGTGCGGGTCGGGACGGCTCTGCGCCAGAGCTCCAGCGGTTTGCGGAAGCGTTGTCGGCGCCCGCCTAGGTAGGGGCGCTGCCTGCTGCGCCCGTCGGCCGGAGGCGGACAGGCGAGACCCCAAGTCCTTGTTCGTGCGGGGTGATACGGAAACCGGGTGAACGCTTCTGCTGCCCGGAGAGCTGCCCTCACCCCCGGCCCCCTTCCCCCGGTCCCGTGCGGGGGAGCGGGGAGCCGGTTCAGCGTCCGAAGGTGGCACTGTTCAACCGGATTTCGTCTGACAACCCGTCTGCACAGCGCCCTAGGCGCCGCGGGCGGCTCGGGCCTGGCGCATGATCTCCTCGAGCTGGGGGAGGTGCCAGGCCTCGTGCATCAGGCCGAGGAGGAAACGGGCGGGGGCGTTCAGCGGCCCGTAGCGCTCGATCGGGGTGATGGCGTTGTCGAGGTGCGGCTGGTCGGGCCAGGCGTCGAGCATCGCCAGGCGCATCCGCCGGCTCTCGTCGAGTCGGTGGACGACCTGGTCGATGGTCGTTACCTCCTGCCAGGGGGTCTCGTAGCGGGGTCGGCCCTCGACCGGGGCGCCGCGGGCGAGGGTCAGGGCGAGGGCGGCGCCCTCCTCGGAGCCAGCCGTGGTGTGGACGACGACGTGGCCGAGAGTCCAGCCCTGCTCGCGCTCGGCGGGCGGGGCGCCAGGGTCGTCGGCCTCGGGGTCGTTGGGTTGGAAGACGACGACGTCGTCGGTGGCGCCGGCGATCCGGGCGCGGACGGCGTCGATCATCTCCTCGGTCAGCTGGCGGAGGTCCTGGCGGGAGTGCTTGGCGCCTTCCGTGGCGAGGCTCAGGTCGCCGCGGCGGAGGGCGTCGTAGTCGACGCGCATGGGGAGGGGCTCCTTCCGGTCGGTGGTGATGGGGACGACGACGGTAGGCCGTGAAGCATACGCCGTGCCGGGGTCGAACGGGGATCGCGGGGGGCGTTCGGCTGCCGGCGTCGCGTTGGTGGCGCCGCATCGGACCCCTCCCTCCGACGCGTGCTCCCCCTCCTTGCGCCTGCTGAGACCGCCTGGGGCCGTGGGGGGGCGGGGAGCGGAAGACCCACGAACCGGTCAGAGACCGGACCAGGAGGCGAGCGCCGCGGAGGGGTCGGCCTCGTGGTTGGAGGGGTCTCCCTCGTCGTCGTCCACCGATCGCGGATTGTGACGAGCATGGGAGGCAACGGGTGCCGGGGGCCTGAGCCGGAGCGGTCGCGACCACGGCGGGCGGCAGCGAACGCGGGACCGGGGCTTACGGCAGCCAGGATTCGAGCTGGATGTTGTCGGGGTCGCGGAAGGCGACGTACCAGTTGCCGGTCGGGGCGAACCGCTCGACCCCCTGGGTCGGCACCCCGGCGGCGAGGAGCTTGGCGGCGAGGTTGTCGAGCGCGTCACGGTTGGGGGCGGTGAAGGCGAGGTGGTCGAGCCCGACCCGGAACTCGGAGAAGCGGTCGCTCGGGGTTGGTTGGCGGGAGGCGAAGACGAAGACCGGCACGTTCCCGATCAGGAAGAAGAAGCCGCCGCCGGGGACGTGCGGCATGTCGGTCACGGGGAAGCCGAGCAGATCGCGGTAGAAGGCGCGGGAGCGGGCGACGTCGGTGACGGTCAGGACGAGGTGGTGGAGGCCGGGTGTCTCCATTGCTGAGTCTCCTACTCGGGTGCGGTCGTTGCCGGGGGCGTGCGGTCAGCCCGGAGGGGCGAGGCGGAGGTCGTGGCGGCCGGTGTCGGCGGCGGCGAAGGCGAGCAGCCGGGTCCCTTCCTCGGTCAGGGCGGCGATCGCCTCGGCGGGGACCGGGGCGAAGGGTTGGACGGTCAGCAGGGCAGTGTCGTTGCCGCGCTCGATCGCCCAGGTGCCGTGGACCGCGCCGTCGAGGAGGAAGGTCGCGGGGAGGACCCCGTTGGTGGTCTGGAGCCGGGCGCGGTGCTCGTCGGCGATGACGCGGGCGCGGTCGGCGTGGGAGAGGAGGAGGTTGTCGAAGTCGTAGAGGAAGCGGGGCGGGGCCGGAGTGTCGGGGTCGGGACGTGGGGCGTCGGGCAGGTCGAACAGCTCGCGCCCCCGCTCGTCGCGGAAGACGGCGAGGTCCGGCCGCAGGCGGTCGACCACCGCGCGCAGCCGGGTCAGGCCCGACCAGGTCTGGACGTCGGCGACGGTGGCCGGGCCGAACGCGGCCAGGTAGCGCCGGACCATCGCCGCCAGCGACGGCTCTGGGTCGAGGGGGCGGCCGAGCCAGGTCTCGGCGCTGGTGTGGGCGATCGGCCCGGAGCGGCCCCAGAGGCCGCGGGGCGGGACCTGGACCAGCGGCACCAGGGCGCGGATCGCCTGGGCGAGGGCGGCGGGGTCGCGGTCGGGCCAGCGCTCGGCCAGGCGGCGGCCGAGCGCGGTCGGGGTCAGCGGCGCCTCCTCGACGAGGGCGCGGCCGGCGGCGGCCAGGTCGCTCGGGTCGATGCCGGTGAGACGGCGGCCGAAATTGCCCCGCAGCCCGCGCTCGATCACCGGTTGGACGAGGGGGCGGAGCGTGAGGCAGTCCTCGGCGGTGACGAGGTGGATGGTCGAGCGCATGAGGGCGAGCCGGACCAGGCGGCGCCCGGCGAGGAGCTCGGCCGCCTGCTCCGGCCGGAAGCCCGCCAGGCGCGACCAGAGGCCGAGGTACCAGGAGTGGGGCGTCTGCGCCTGGAGCCCGACCAGGCGCTCGACCGCGTCCGCGACGGCGATGCGCCAGGGATCGAGCAGGCCCTGGCGGGCCAGGGTGGCGCGGTTCAGGGCTTGGCGGGTGAGCAGATCGACGGATCGACGGGGAGGGTCGATTGTCGTTCGGGGTCGTAGGGGCATCGCGTCCTCGGTGTTGGCGACCGGGTTGGGGGACACCGGCGCCGCTTTCGACAGCGTCTCGCGGCGAACTGGGAATCCCCTCGTGGCGCCCCGGACGGCGAGCGGACGGGAGGTCCCGCCGGCCCTGACCCGGTTTCCTCCTCGTCCGGCGCGGCGCCGCTTGGGACGAGCGCCGCGGCTCGCTGGGCGCGGCAGGGGATCGGCCCGGGTGGCGTGTTTCAGTCGGCTCGCGGGATCAGTGCTGCGCCTCCCCAGGTTGTTGGCTCGCGGAGCGGCTGGGGTCCTGCAACGCCCAACTGTTGCCATCGGGATCGCTGAAGTAGACGAACGCGCCCCAGGGCATGACTTCGACCGCGCTGACGTCGACGCCCCGGCGCACGAGTTCGCCGCGAACCGCGTCGATGTCCGCGACGACCATTTGCAGCCGCTTGATGGAGCCCGGCGGCATCTCGGTGATTCCCGTACCGATGACGATCGAGCAGGCGGAGCCGGGGGGCGTCAGCTGGACGAAACGAAGTCCTTCGCTGACTCGGTGATCGTGGTCGGCGTTGAATCCGACCTGCTCGGTGTAGAACGTTTTCGCTCGGTCGACGTCCGATACCGGGACCGGAACGAGTTCCAACCTCATCTGCATGGCACAGATCCTCCTTGGAGCCCCTCCGGGCGGAACGGCTGGGACGGCGCTCGTCCGTCCGGACGTGATCGACAGCGTTGACCGGCGCTCTGAATTCGGCTTGAGCTCCTTCAGTTACGCTCGACACCCGGAGGCGACCTCGGCGTTCAGCCGCCGCTTCTTGCTCGCGCCGCTGTTGGAGGCGGTTCAGCCCTACAGCGTTGGTCGTTCGTCCCAGCCCTCATCCGGGTTGCTGCACCGGTATCGAGATGCCGAACCCTGTCGGCGATGAGGCGATGGCGTGGACGGGGACGGCCGCGTCGCCTCCGTGGGCGCGAGTTTCGGTCAGTGGTTGGATGATCCCGGCGATCTCGACGGCGGAGCCGGACCGTCGCGGGTGATGATCAGCGGCAGGGTTCGTGGCTCGGGGGGGGGGCGGCTTAGGAGTGGAGTGGATCGACTGACTGTCACTCTCGGCGCTGAAACGCGGGAAGGCGTTCGGTGAGGCCCCGGGCACCCGCCAGTCGAGCCCGTCCCGCCGGTACTTGCCGATCCCCTTTGGATAGTCGAGCGGCACGCCACAGCACCTGCCAATCTCCGGTGGTTCGGTGGGGCAGCGGGTGGGGAGGGGGCGCTGCCGCGGGTCGTCGAGATCGACCGGGGGGATCTCGATCCGGAACGGGACCATCCTCCTTCGTGGGCCTCCGCGAGGGTCTTGGGACGAGACGATCGGTCCCGCCCGGGCGAGCGCCGGGTACGAGTTCTGGTTCGACCGCCGAACGGCAGGCGCCGGTGGTCAGGGGGTCTTGGTCGCGGCCAGGACCTCCAAGTAGTGCGGGTTCTGCATAACGCCCAGGATGTTCCCGAACGGGTCGACCACGGCCGCGGTGACGAACCTCTCGCCCCGGTCGGTGGGGGGTAGGTACTCCGTCGCTCCCATCGCCACCAGCTTGTCGAACGTCGCCGGAAGGTCGTCGACGTGCCAGTAGACGACGGCTCCGGCCGGACCGCTGGGGGCGCCAGCAGGCGCGTAGCGGCGATCGATCAGGCCCAGCTCGTGCTGGTCATCGCCGAGTCGGAACTCGGCGTAGGCGAGCGGTCCCTCGGTCGGGCGTTCGAAGTAGGGGTCGATCCCCAGCAACTCGGTGTACCACCGCTTCGCCGCCGGGAGATCATCGGCCCAAAAACTGACCGTCGCGAGTCCTCTCAGCATCGGTGCTCCCTCCATCGTTGCTCTTCCCGGGCGACTCCTGGTCCTCGTCCTGGTCCCGGCGCTTCGGTTCGACGGGAGGGGGGCCGGCGACTCGTCCCGCCCGTTCCTCCTACCGTACGACGAGAAGCGGTAGCATTCGGTCCTGAATTCGGGCGGGTTTGACGACGTTCCGGAGCGACGCCGATGTACCACCCGACGACGCGGTTGCTGACCGTGCTCGAGCTGCTCCAGGGTCGGGACCGGATCGGGAGCGGCGAGCTGGCGCGGCTGCTGGAGGTGACGCCCCGCAGCGTCCGCCGCTACGTGCAGATGCTGCAGGACCTCGGCATCCCGATCGAGGCGGAGCGGGGGCCGGGGGGCGGCTACGGGCTGCGGCCGGGGTTCAAGCTGCCGCCGCTGATGTTCACCGACGAGGAGGCGCTGGCTGTGACGCTGGCGCTGCTGGCGATGCCGCGGCTGGGGCTGGCGCTCGACGCGCCGGCCGCGGTCGGGGCGCTGGCCAAGATCGAGCGGGTGCTGCCGCCCGCCGTCCGGGAGCGGGTGCGGGCGGTCCAGGAGGAGATCGCCGCCACCAGCGACAGCGCCGAGCGGTTCGAGCAGGCCGGGGTGGAGGTCGTGGCCGGCGCGGCGCGGCTGGTCTCGGGCACGTCGGTCGCCGTCGACGGGCGCGTGCTGGAGGCGCGCCACCTGCTGCTGTG
>JBBSNJ010000110.1:0-7795 GCA_038232775.1 Thermomicrobiales bacterium | reverse complement strand
GCGGCCCCGCCTCGGCCAAGGCCTTGTAGAGCCCGAGCTTGTCGCCGATGAGCATCAGCGGGGCGTTGGCGGCGGCGCCGAGGTCGCCGACCATCTGACCCAGGAACGCGTTGAGCTTGGCCTCGTCGACGGTGGTTGTGGTGGACATGCGGGTTCCTCCTCGAACGGTGGGGCCGCGACGTCGCCGCCCCCTTGGCCGGCTCCGGTCCGGCGTACGCCCTGCCGGGGCGCGCGGCGCACCCCAGCGCACAAACCGACGGGGCTCCTCCTTTCGACGCGTCGGCTCGTTTGCCGGCGGCGGTTACACGAGTTCGGCGATGAGCTCGGCGGCGCGCGCGGCGCCGGCGCGGGCGACCGGCAGGTAATCGACGGGTCGGCCGATCGCCTCCACCAGCGCGGTGGCGAGGGCGTCGGGAGTTGCCGACGCGTAGTCCAGGCAGCGGCCGGCGCGATACCGCTGGAGAGGCGTCGAGCGGCCTCGGCCCTGCCGCCCGCGGCCGGTCGCTCGGTGGCGGCCCGCACGGCGCCAATCGATTCGTCCATCAGATGGGACTCCTTCCTCATGATGGCACCGGCGCCAGATCGAGCGCGGCTCGAACACGCGTCACGGGCACTGCGCACCCGGGGCGAGGGTTTCGCAGGTGTTCCCGCAGGGCGTTTGGTCGGCCGGGCACGGGTTGAGCGACACGCAGGTCCCGCCGTTGCAGGTCCCGCTCGCGCAAACCTGCCCGCAGCCCCCGCAGTGGTTTGGATCGCTGGCGGTGTCGACGCAGGCCCCGCCGCAGTCGGTGAGGCCCTGGGCGGCGCAATCGACGGTCGGGTCGACCCTCGGCTCCCGGCACGCCAACCCCTCGCAGGACCAACCGGGGGGGCAGGCGTTCCCACATTCCCCGCAGTGGTTCGGGTCGCTGGCGGTGTCGACGCAGGCCCCGCCGCAGTCGGTGAGACCCTGGGCGGCGCAGTCGCGGATGACTCGGCAGATCCCCTGGCGGCAGATTTGCTCGGCGCCGCAGGCGTTCCCGCATTCCCCGCAGTTCGCCTCGTCGAACCCCAGGTCGACGCAGGCCCCGCCGCAGCGCGTCTCGCCGGGGGTCGGGCAGTCGTTCGGCTCGGGGGTCGGGGTCTCGGGCTCGGGGGTCGGGGTCTCGGGCTCGGGGGTCGGGGTCTCGGCTTCGGTGACGGTGGTCGCGGTGGGCGAGACTGTCGCGGGGGGCGCCGTGGCGCTGGCCTCCGGGTCGCCGAGCGGCGTCGCGATGGCGTGCCAGTCACCAAGGTCGCCCGCTTGGGGACCGGTTAGCAGCCCGTCCACCGCGCCCCGGCAGGCGGTCAGGTCCTGCTCGGCCGCGCCGACGAGCACGATGACCAGGTCTTCCTCGGCCTGCACCCGCAGGGTAATGGCCCGTCCGGTCGCCTGCCCAACGACCGCCAGCTCCGTGCCGTCCTCCTCCGTGTCGTCCTCCAACCGCCAGCGCCCCTGGTCGATCGCGCCGTCCGGCCCGAGCGTGAAGCGCAGCTCGCCGCGCAGCTCGCCCGGCATGGGGCCCCGGATGATGGTGCCAGCGCTGGGACCGAAGCGAACGTTGGCCACGATCTCCAGGCGGCACGTCTCGGCCTGGGCAGCCGTCCGCGCCGTGCCGGCACGGTCGAGACCGACGGCGCCAAGGAGGGCGGCCCCGAGCCCGCCCGCGCCAAGGCGGACCAGCACCTGGCGCCGGGGCAGCCCGCGGGCCATGGCGCGGGAAAGCTCGTCGAACGCGTGACCGTCCATTCCATCCTCCTCGAAACGCACCGTCGGTCCCCCGGGCCGCTCCGCGGGACGGCAGGTCCGCCGTGGACCGGCCGCTCCTGACCCTCGCCGCCGCCCGCTTCGCCCGCAGCCTCGCGCTCAGCCCGCGCCTCGCCGGTGCCCTCCGCGGCGTCGGGGACCGAGGCGGCCGCCAGGGCCGCCTGCACCTGCGACGCTCCCTCGGGTCACGGCGCGGGCCCGGTGCGCTCGGCCCCATCGCCCCCCCCGCCACCCCAGGCCGGACGGCCGTGCTTCGGTGAACGGCGGCTCCGGCCGAAGCGGCCCCCGCTTACGGTGTTTCGCCCGCCGCCACCGGCCGGGTGGGGTCGCTGCTCCACTCGACGAACGACCCGGTGAAGACTCCGACGTCCTCGTAGCCGAGCTGCTGGAGGGTGAAGTAGGTCACCGACGAGCGGACGCCCGTCGCGCAGTAGGCGATGACCCGCTGGTCCGGTGCGACGCCGGCGTTCTCGTACATGGCCCGGAGCTCGGCGGCGGGCTTCCAGTACTTCGGCCCTTCCGCTGCCGCATTGGCCATGAAGGGAACGTTGACCGCCCCCGGGACGTGGCCGACGGCGTACTCGTCCTCGAACCGGCGGGCGTCGACGAAGACGGTGCCTTCCTGGTCGAGGGCCGCCTCGGCTTCCGCGATCTGGACGAGGGCCTCCTCGTTCGGTGCACCGACGTAGGGCGTGCGGGCCGGCGTCACGGCACTCTCGCCTGTCGCCAGTTGGCCGCCCCCGACGGCCCAGGCCTCCAGCCCGCCGTTCAGAATCCGGACATCGTCGTGACCGAGCTGGTGAAGAATCCACCAGAGCCGGGCAGCGGTGAAGGTGCCCCCGTCGTAGACCACGACGGTATCGCCCCGCTCGATCCCCATCTGCGTGAGGATCGCCTCGACGTCGCCCCGCCAGTTCGCCACCGACGCGTCCGACGTCTCCACGACCTCGAGGGCCTTCCAGTCGATCTGCGCCGAGCCCGGGACGTGGCCGGCGGCGAACTCCTCGGCCGGCGTGAGGGCCACGATCGCGAGGTCGTCGTCCCCGAGATGCTCCTTCAGCCAGTCGACCTCTGCGAACCACTCGGGATGGGCATACCCTCCCTCCGCGGGCTCCTGCGCCTGGGCGAGCGTGGCGCCGATTGGTCTTCCGATGGCGACCATCACCAGCCCGAAGACAAGGAGAAAAAGCTTGGACCGCATCGAATGCCTCCTATCTGCGTGGGACGCGCGGTTCGGACATCGCCGCCTTTGCCTCTAGATCCCATGTTGACGCTGGCGGCTCCCGAAGCGAACGGCGAGGACCGCCCTGATCCTCCATTCTCCATCCTGCCTGTCGACTTCGGCGCACACCACGACTCAGAGTCACCGTTCTCTCACCGTTTGGCCGGGGGCAGCCCGCGCACGACGGTTGGCGTACGGCAGCGGTCTCCCCCGAGAGGCGCACACAGAGTGTGCTAGAATGCTAAAAAGTCACCTCGACCATCGGTATGCGCGCACGGAGGTGCTCGTTGCCGATCCCAGCGCCGGAACCTCTCGGCCCCCTCATCCGACGGCTTCGACTGCGCGCCGGGCTGAGCCAGGATGGTTTGGCCGACCGCTCCGGCGTCAGTGCCCGCGCGAT
Source organism: Thermomicrobiales bacterium (assembly GCA_038232775.1). Classification (GTDB taxonomy): domain Bacteria; phylum Chloroflexota; class Chloroflexia; order Thermomicrobiales; family UBA6265; genus JBBSNJ01. The sequence goes on along the minus strand of JBBSNJ010000110.1, from coordinate 4,387 downwards.
CAGCGACCTGGAGCGCGGCCAGCGCGCCTCCGCCCGCTTCGAGACGGTCGGCCTCCTCGCCGACGCCCTCGCCCTCTCCACGGAGGACCGCACCCAGCTGATCTGGGCAGCTCAGTCACCGTTGATCGACATCACCCTTCGACTGCCAGTCGCGGCCCCGCTTGTCCGCCGGGCGCTGCCCGCTCCGCAAACCGCATTGGTCGGCCGCGCCCGCGAGGTCGCGGAGCTCGCGGGCGAGTTGACCGCCGGTCCGGCTCGGCTGGTCCCGCTGACCGGCCCGGGCGGCGTCGGCAAGACCCGGCTCGCCCTCGCGGCCGCTGCGAGCGCCGAGGCAGGCTTCCCCGGTGGCGTGGCGTGGATCGATCTCTCCCCGGTCGTCGACCCCGATGCGGTCGTCGTTGCGATCTCGCACGGTCTCGGCATCATCGAATCCACGACCCAGTCGCTGATCGACGGGCTCCGCAACCTGGTCGGCGAGCAGCGGTTCCTCCTCGTCCTCGACAACTTCGAGCAGGTGATCGTCGCGGCGCCCGCCGTCTCCGCGCTCCTTGCCGCAGCCCCTTCCCTCACCGTGCTCGTGACGAGCCGCTCGCCGCTGAGGGTGCTGGCGGAGATCGAGTACCCCGTTGCCCCGTTGGCCTTGCCGGCGCCCGATACGACGACCCGGGACGTCCGGGACATCGAGTCGGTGCGGTTGTTCGTCGAGCGCGCGCGGGCGGTGCAGCGCGATTTCGTCCTCACGCCCGAGAACGGCGAGGTGGTGACGCGAATTTGTCGGCGGCTCGACGGGCTCCCGCTCGCGATCGAGCTCGCCGCCTCGTGGGTGAACGTCCTCCCACCGCGGGGGCTCCTCGAGCGGCTGGAGCAGCGCCTCCCGCTCCTGAGCCGTGCTGCGTGCGACGCGCCCCTACGCCAGCAGACGATGAGCAACACCATCGCTTGGAGCTACCACCTGCTCGATCCGGATTCCCAGTGGCTGTTCCGCCTGCTTTCCGTGTTCGTGGGAGGGTTCACCGTCGACACCGTCGAGTGGGCGATGGGCTCGCGGGGTTCGAACGGGGTCGCGGCGATCGATACCCTCGCGGCGCTTGTCGAGAGCAGCTTGGTTTTCCGCGTCCCCGATTCATCGGACGCTGCGCGCTTCACGATGTTCGAGACCATCCGCGAGTACGGGATCGCGCAGCTGATCGCGCGCCAGGAACTGCGGGAGGCGCACCATCTGCTGGCCTCCTATTGCCGGGGACTCTCGCGTTACGGCGACGGCATCCCGACCTGCGTCGTGCCAGCGCCCTGGCTCGTAATGGTGGATCAGGAGCGGGGCAATATCCGCGCCGCATACCGTTACCTCGCTCGATCCCACGATCCCGAGCGACTGCTCGAGTTCACTGCGGCCTTCGGCCACTACCTCTACCTTCGAGGCCCGCTCCAGGAAGCGTGGGCGTGGTTCGAGCGGGCGCTCGACGCCGCCGCTCCCCAGTCGACGCCGCTGCGACTGCAGGGGCTCTACTGGGGAAGCCACCTGGCGTCGCACATGAAGTTGACTGAACGGGCCATTCGATTGGGGGACGAGGCACTGCGGATCGCCGAAGAGCTCGGCGACAGCAGTTGGCGCGCCGCGACCATCCATTGCCTCGCCGTGATCCACGACGGATGCGGGCAGTTTGGCCATGCGGCGGCGCTGTTCGAGGAAGAACTCAGGCTGTGGAACGAGGCCGGCGTCCGGGGGCTGTCCGGCTTCGCGCTCATGTTTCTGGGAAGCTATGCGTTTGAGCAGGGCGACTTGGCGAAGGCGCGCCGCTTGGAAGAGCAGGCGGCAGTCATCTTCGACGAGATGGGCGGGCTCGGTTGGGTCGCCAAGACGACGTGGCTTCGCGGCCTCTTCGCCGTCTCGGACGGTGATCTGCCCGACGCGGCCACGAGTTTCTTGGAGAGCCTGCGCATCTCCCTTAGCCAGCAGACATCCATGATTCACGACAAAGGACTCGTCGGTCTAGCGTTCGTCGCGTCGGAGCTCTCCTGCCACGAAACCGCCGGCCAACTCATCGGCGCCACGGAGTCCTGCCTGGAGACGACGGGGCAACACTTCGGCCGCCACGAACGATCTTTGTACGACCGAGCCATTGCCACAAGCCAGTCGGCCATCGGCACGACGGCGTTCAATGCCGCGCGCGAGCTCGGGGGCGCCTCTGGGTACGTGGAGTGGCTCCGCAGCGGGGAGGCGATCGCGCGGGCGGCGGTCGATCGACCTCTTCGACCACCAAGCTGGTGATCGGGCCGCGGATGCGGGATCCCGTCGGGCGCTCCGGCCCCTCGCCGTCGTAGTCTAGGCCACCCCTCGGTGACGGAGTGGACCGTCATGATCGCCACGATCAGCAGCGCTTTGCGGGCGTCGAGCGCTCCCATCCTGGCGAAGGCGGTGACCCCGCCCTCCTCGCCGTCGAGCCGGGCGTGGGCGAGCAGGATGAAACCGAGTCCGGCCAAAATGCCGACGACGACCCCCGTCAAGCCGTAGGCGAGCCCCTCGTAAATCAGCCCGAAGCTGGCCGCCAGCATCAAGCCGGCCGCGACCGCGTTGGCCCCGCCCAGCCACGTCCGCGGCAAGTCCCGGCCGGTCGCGAACGGGACCGCACCGAGGCCGGTCGCCAGCGCCGTCGCCCCGGCGAGGACCACCACCTGGAGGATTCCGCCCTCCGTCATGCCGTTGCCACCCCCAGCCGCGTCCAGGAGGCGGGTTGGTCGACCTAGCGCTCCCCCTCTGTGTTGGGGAAGATAATAGGACTTATTCTCATTTAGATCGAGCGGGGGCCCGGCAGCGGCGACTGGCCGGACCTCCTAGCCGAGGGCGACGTCGAGGATCATCATCACCGTGAAGCCGGCCATCGTCCCCAGCGTCGCCAGGTCGGTGGTGTGCCCCTGCTGCGACTCCGGGATCAGCTCTTCGACCACGACGAAGATCATTGCCCCAGCGGCGAACGCCAGCGCGTAGGGCAGGATCGGCGCGATGACGACCACCGCCGCCGCCCCCAGCACCGCCGCCGGCGGCTCGACCACCGCCGAGAGCTGCCCGTAGGCGAAGCTCTTGCCCCGCGAGACGCCCTCTCCCCGCAGCGGCATCGCGACCGCGATCCCCTCCGGGAAGTTCTGGAGCCCAATCCCGATCGCCAGCGCGACCGCCCCGGCCAGCGTCGCCCCGCCCTCGACCCCGGCCGCCCCGGCCGCGGCCCCGAAGGCGACCCCTACCGCCAGCCCCTCCGGTAGGTTGTGGAGCGTGATCGCCAACACCAGCAGCGTCGCTCGCCACCAGGGCGTCGCCGGCCCCTCCGCCTCCGAGGTGGGGAGGCCGGGGTGCAGGTGCGGCAGCAGCGCGTCGGCCAGCCGCAGGAACGCCGCTCCACCCAAGAACCCGATCGCCGCTGGCAGCCAGCCGGGCTGCCCCGTATCCTCCGCCAGCTCGATCGCCGGGATCAGCAGCGACCAGACGCTGGCCGCGATCATCACCCCGGCCGCGAACCCGAGCATCGCGCTCAGCAGCCGGCGCGGCACCTCCCGCGTCGCGAAGACCAACGCCGCCCCGAGCGCCGTCACCCCCCAGGTGAAACAGCCCGCCACCAGTGCCTGGAAGATCGGGTCGAGCCCCCGGAACCACTCAGTCATCGACCCTCCCGCCACTTCCCGCCGTCCTTCTCCTCCGGCACGGGTCACGCCCGGCCCAGTACCGTTCCCGGCCCTGGCCCGGGGTTCCCGTCCCAACTGGCTCCTGAATATCGCGGTCGAACGCGGTCCTTCGGCCGCGGACCGCCTTCGATCAGCAGCGGGACATCGCCCTCTCCGCCACTAGCACCCTGCCGGCCGAGAGCGAGCCGAGGTCCACCACAGCGCCGGCGGGCTCAGCAGCCCCCTGTCCCTCAGCGGCGCCAAAAGGCCCACCAGGGAGCTTCATCCTCCCCGGCGGCTCCGACCGCCGTCTCGTCCGCTCCCTGGAAGTCGGCGTACGGGAAGAGCTCTCGCCGCTGCTCCCGTTCCCACTCGAAGGCCGCGATCTGGCCGGCCAGCGCCGGCGCATCGGCCTCCGCCCAGTCGAGGTCGAACCCGCCCCAGCGCCGCTCCATCGGCAGGACCGAGGCGAGCGCGTCGTTCTCGTGCTGGTCCGCTCCCTCCAAGGCCAGGGCGTAGGCGCGCTGGTCGCTGCGCAGCGCCTGGCCCAACTCCGTCTCGACCTCCCGCACGGTCCGTCCCCGGTACTCCGGGTGCCACGCGAACCGTTCCTCGCCCGCTGCCTCCATCGCCCTCTCCCCTCGGCGGCCCCGGTGCCGCGCCTACGCCCCCAGTTTGACACGCTCTCCCCCCGGTGCCACACTCCCGGCCAGCGGCGCCGTCGCGGGGGCAG
>JBBSNJ010000109.1:0-7858 GCA_038232775.1 Thermomicrobiales bacterium | reverse complement strand
CTCCGCCAGCGCCGCCCACGACGCCCAGCGCCAGCTCGTTCGCGATCTGCTCGACCGCCGGCGCGAGCTGCTTGGGCTGGGGGACCACGTCCCGCTGCCGCCCGACCGCCGCCTCCCGAGCGGCGACGAGCAGGCAGCGATCGAGGCTTTGCTGGCGCTGCGCCCCGGCTTTCTGGCCGAGCTGCGCCGGCCCGACGGCCCCTTCGCCGGGCTCGACGTCGAGACCGCCCTCGGCCGCCACGACGACGCCTCCCCGCCCCCGACTGAAACCGTGCCGGTCTGCCCCCGCTGCGCCCCGGCGGCCGCCCTCCTCGCCCGGCGCCACGACCTGCCGTTCGCCGTCGCCGCCAGCCCCGACGCGCTCTGCCTCTGCGAGGGGAGTACCACCGAGGACACGGCCCTCCTCTTTCGCCTCGCCTTCGAGGTCGCCGGCCGGCCGCGCACCCTCGTCCTCGGCGGCAATGCCCCAATCGACAACGCCCTCCGCCACGTCAAGCGCGCCCGCGTCCACGTCGTCCGCGACAACCACCGGCTCGACCCGAACGTCGTCGCCGCCCTCGACCTGGTCGTCTACGCTCGCGGCCTGACGCAGCACAAGACGACCAACCCCTACACCGAGGCGCTGAAGGCGCTGCCAGCCGCCGCCCGCCCGGTCGAGATTTGGCCCCGCCAGCCGAACGCCAACACCGTGGCCCTCGCCATCGTCGAGGAGCGGGCCAAGATCCGCGCCCAGGTGCGCCGGCGCCGCGGCTAGGCGTCCGCTTCGGCCACGATCCGCGCCCAATCCGGCCGTCGAGGCTCGACCGCGAACTCGGCGATCAGCAGCCGCACAATGTCGGCGAGCGTGACCAGGCCAACGTGGCCGCCCGTCGGCAGGTGCATCTTGCCGAGGCGGGCCGGTGCCGCGCCGCCACCGAGATCGAGCGGGGCGAGGCTGCCGGAGAGGCGGAGGTGGGGGTCGGTGAACGGGCTGACGCCGAGGGGGTGCCAATGGTAGGCGAGGACTTCTTGTTCCTCGGTGCCGAGGAGCTGATATCGATCACCCAGCAGTTGGACGTCAACGGCGTCGGGACCGGCGTCGTTTTGGGCGGGGCGGAACTCCTGCTCAAATCGCAGCCAGACGCGGGCACCGCCTCGGTCAAGAGGCGCCAGCGCCGACCGCGGCAGGAAGCTGAAGTAGGGGAGCCTGGGCGCCGGACGATGGACCACCGCGATCGGCTGTTCGGTCACGCATTGCGCGACCCGGCGCAGGTGCCTCAGCCTGCCTTCGACGGCGGCGCGGCTCTCCCTCGGTGCCACCTGTCAGTCGGGGCGAGTATCGACGAGCGATCCGACCCACCAATGCTCCCTGTCGTCGTACAACTCGTGCCACTCGCCGGCGTCCCAGCGGCACACGAACTCCTCGGTGCTCATTCCCATGTACTTGCGGACCGCCTCGTTGTACTGGCGTCGAGACTTGACCGGGGAAAGGATGTAGGCCGGCGGGAAGCCGTCGTCGCCCCCGATCCGCTCGGCACCGAGCAACGGGACGTCCGGCGGGTCGTCGTCCCAGCCCGGACCGGCGTCGATCTCGGCGTCCGCGTTGGGGATCGCGCGGGCCACGGCGGCCTCCTCCCGGCGGTCATCGTCCTGCCGGATGATCGAGGACGGTCCTAGCACGGCCTCACCGCGCCAGACCATCATCCGCCCTTTTCCGATCGGACTGCTCACCGACCCGTGCGCGGTGCCGACCTGTTCCCCTCGGGCGACGGGGCGTCCCAGCGCCGCTGCCGCGCGATCGCCCGCCCCGCCTCAATCGCTGTCAGGGCGAGCGCCGGCCCGAACATCAGGGCGACGGCGGCACGCTGCATCGGTTGGAACCCGAGCGGCCACCAGTGCCAGACCCAGATCAGGAGGGCGTAGCCGGCCAGTCCCCCCGCTCCCCAGGCGATCGTCCGCCGCGCCGGCCAACCCCAAGGCAGCAGCGCCGCCAGCGCCACCAGCCAGATCAGGTACCACGGTCGCCAGTTCCAGGTCGCCGCCAGCAAGAGCAGGAAGAGGACCTCGAACGCCGCTCGCGGCAGCCGCCCCGGTCGCCTCGCCACGACCAGCATCGACCAGGCGAGCCCACCGGCCGCGATCGCGGCCCCGACCGCAATCACCCACCGTCGGGCCGCCGCCTCCCCGATCTCCGCCCGCAGCAGCCCGACGGCGACGGCCGCCGGCGAGGTCAGGAAGATGCTCCCTTGCTCCGCCAGGCTGCCCCGGATCGCTCCCAGGTCGTAGAAGGGAAAGAGCGCGACCGCCACCGCCAGCGCAGAGAGACCGGCGCTATCGCGGAGCAGGCGCCGGCGCGTCGCCGCGCCCTCGGCCCGCCGCCAGACGGCGACCGCCGCCAGCGGCAGCAGCGGCGCCGCCGCGTACTTGATCAGGACCGCCACCACCAGCCAGGGCAGCACCAGCCAGTCCCGCCGCCGTGCCCAGGCCAGGGCGGCCAGCAGCAGCGGCACGACCATCACCACGTCGTTGTGGCCGTTGCCGATCCCTTCCCAGAGCACCAAAGGATTCCACAGGTAGAGCAACGCTCCCGCCGCCGGGCCTTCGCCGAGGCCGTCGCCGCCGACCGCCAGCGTCCGCGCGATCAGCCAGCCGCCGAGCAACGCCGCCGTCGCCGCCACCGCCTTGAAACCGAGCAGCCCGAGCAGCAGATCGTCCCCGGTCAGGGCCGTCACCGGCGCCGCGACCAGGTTCCAGAGCGGGCCGTAGGGCGAGACCGCGTCCGCCCACTCCGCCGAGGCGAAACCCATCAGCGGATCGTCGGCGCGGAAGTCGAGCGGGCGGGCCGCGAGCGGGTCGACGGAATGGGTCGTCAGCAGGCGGGAGCGGACGAGGTAGATGAAGAGGTCGATCGCCGTGGCCGGGTACATCAGGCCGAACGCCAGTGCCAGCGCCGCGCCGATCCCGAACACGGCGGGCAGCGCTCGCTGGCTCGGCAGCCGCCGGACCTCGCGCAGCGCGAGGAGGTAGCAGAGGAGCATCAGCCCGAGCCCCCCCGCGTAGCCGACCAGCTCGACCGCGCCGTACTTGGAGAGGGTTCCGATGTCGTCGAGCCCGGTCTGGTGCCCCGGCAGTGGGTAGCGCCGGGCGAAGCCGACCGCCGGCACCAGCATCCCGAGCCCGAGCAGCCAAAGGCGCCGCGCCCCGGTGCCCGCCCTTGGCTTCGCCGCGGGAGGCTGCTGTGGGACAGCGCGCGGAGGTCGGGGCGCCGCGGCGGCGGGGATCGGGTCCATCGGGGGCGAAGCCTAGCACGGCGCGGTGGAAGCGCCGCCCCCGGAACGGTGGCCGCGGGGTCGGCGTGGTACGCTGCACCATCAAGCCGCTCGCCCGCTTGGGCGAGCGGCTATTTTTCGCCGCCTGGGCCGATGCCGGGGCGGGGGGTGACCTCTCGGGCTCTCCGCCGCCTATCCCGCCCGCGCCGTTCTCACGAGGAGTCTCCGGTCGATGGTCGTGACCACGGCACCCACCACCGCTAACGCAACGCCGCACCGGCTCGAGCTCCCCCCCCGGATCGAACGCCTGGCGGAGCTCGCCGTCAACCTGTGGTGGAGTTGGCAGCCGCTGGCCACTGGGCTCTTCCACGATCTCGAACCAGAACTCTGGGCCGAGGTCAACGAGAATCCGGTTCGGTTCCTCCGTTCGGTGCCGCCCGCCGCCCTCGCCGCGGTCGCCGCCGAGCCGGGCTTCCTCGATCGCTACGACGAAGCGATGGCCGCCTTCGATGCGATGCGGGGCGCTGACCCGGCCGCCACCTGGGTCGGACGCCACGTGCCCGAGTTGGTCGAGCGGCCGGTTGCCTACTTCTCGGCCGAGTTCGGGCTCCACCCGGCGCTGCCGATCTACTCCGGCGGGCTCGGCGTGCTCGCAGGGGACCACGCCAAGCAGGCGAGCGACCTGGGTCTCCCCCTGACCGGCGTCTCGCTCCTCTACCGCCAAGGCTACCTGCGCCAGCGCCTCTCGGCCGACGGCTGGCAGCAGGACGTCCCGGCCACCCTCAGCCCGGGGGACGAGCCGACGACGCCGATGACGCGAGCCGACGGCGCCCCCTGCCAGGTCGAAGTCGTCTTCGACCGGCCCGACGCCCCGCTCCGGCTGGCGATCTGGTGCGTCCAGGTCGGCCGCGTCCCCATCTACCTGCTCGACGCCGACGTCGACGGCAACCCCGACTGGACGCGGACGATCTCTTCCCGTCTCTACGGCGGCGACCATGAGCACCGCCTGCGCCAGGAGCTCGTCCTCGGCATCGGCGGCGTCCGGGCGCTGCGGGCGCTCGGGGTGGCCCCTGCCTACTGGCACGCCAACGAGGGGCACGCTGCCTTCCACCTGCTAGAGCGGGCGCGCGAGCTGGTCGCCGAGGGGATGAGCTTCGACGACGCCGCCGAGCAGATCCGGGGCACCACCGTCTTCACCAGCCACACTCCGGTTCCGGCCGGGCACGACGTCTTCCCGCCCTACCTGATGGACCGCTACTTCGCCCACTTTTGGCCGCAACTCGGACTCGACCGCGATCGGTTCCTGGCCCTCGGCCATCACGCCGCCAGCGGCGACGGCTTCAACCTGACGGCCCTTTCGCTGCGCCTGGCCAGCCACCGCAACGCCGTCAGCGAGCGGCACGGCGAGATCACCCGCGCCATGTGGCACGACCTCTGGCCCGGCACTGAAACGGCTCAGGTGCCGGTCGGCTCCGTCACCAACGGCGTCCACCTCCCGACCTGGGTCTCCCCCCGCTTCCAGCTCATGCTCGACCGACATCTCGCCCCTGAGTGGCGGGACCGGCAGGAGGAGCCCGCCACCTGGGACCCCGTCCGCCGGATCGAGGACGGGGAGTTCTGGGGCGTCCACCTCGCCGCGAAGCGCGACCTGTTTGACTACCTCCGCGACCGGACCCGTCGCCGCTGGGCGGAAGGGGGCGTCGATCCCGGCCAGGTGGTCGCCGCCGGCCCCTTCCTCGACCCCGAGGTGCTGACACTCGGCTTCGCGCGACGTTTCGCGACCTACAAGCGGGCCACTCTCCTGTTCCACGACGCCGACCGCCTGGCCCGTCTCCTGACTGATCGCGAGCGGCCGGTGCAGGTTCTCTTCGCCGGCAAGGCCCACCCCGCCGACGAGGGGGGCAAGCGCCTGATCCAGGAGATTTTCTGGCGCGCCCGCGACCCTCGCTTCGAGGGCCGGATCGCCTTCGTCGAGGACTACGACATGGGCGTCGCCTCGCATCTGGTGGCGGGCGTCGATGTCTGGCTGAACAACCCGCGGGCGCCGCTGGAAGCGAGCGGCACGAGCGGTATGAAGGCGGGCGCCAACGGCGGCGTCAATCTCAGCATCCTCGACGGCTGGTGGATCGAAGGCTGGGAGCCGGCCGTCGCCGGCGGCACCGCCAACGGCTGGGGCATCGCCCCAGCCGCCGAAGAAGAGAGCGAGCAGGACGCCGCCGAGGCGGCGGCCATCTACGATCTGCTCGAGCGCGCCGTCGTCCCCCGCTACTACGGCCGGGATGGGGTAGGGTTGCCGACGGAGTGGATCGCGATGGCGAAGGAGGCGGTCGCCACCGTCGCCCCAGCCTTCTCGGCCCAACGGATGCTGATCGACTACGTCAACCAGCTCTACCTGCCGGCCTCGCGCGGCGCTGACGGGTCGGGTGAGACAGGCGGGTAGCGGTCGGACCGTCGTCGGAGCGCTCGGCGCGTCCCGGCTCATGGGCCTGGTGGCTGGACGTTGGGCGACGGGGGCGGCGATCAGTGAACCGATGAAGGCGGGAGCCATGACGATGGTCGTCGCCGCGGTCGCTGTCGCCGATGCGACCGAATACGCAACTCCGAGCCAACCGGAGGAGACTCGTTCGAGCGGGGACCCAGTCGGCCCTGGCCGTCGTCACCCGCTGACCTGATCGGCTACGGCGATGTACTCCGACGACGATGCGGCGGCGCTTTACGACGTGCTCAACCCCTGGGCGCCGAGCGACGACTTCTACCTCGGGCTGGTGATGGAGGCGGCGTCGGTGCTCGACGTCGGCTGCGGGACCGGTACGCTGCTGCACCGGGCGCGGCGGGCGGGGCATGGCGGACGGCTGTGCGGGGTCGATCCCGACCCCGCGATGCTCGCCCGAGCACGCCGCCGGCCCGAAATCGAGTGGCTGGCAGGTACGGCGGCGTCGCTGGCCCGGAATAGCGAGTTCGCCCTTGCCACGATGACCGGTCACGCCTTCCAGGTGCTCGTCGCCGACGCCGATCTGCGCGCCTCGCTGGCCGCGATCCGCCGCGCGCTCGCCCCCGGCGGCCGATTCGCGTTCGAGACCCGCAACCCGCTCGCCCGGGCATGGGAGCGTTGGAATCCGTCGCGGGCGATCGATGTCGTTGATCCCGCGGGCTGGCCGATTCGCGTTTCGCACGAGGTGGAATCAGTCGCCGGCGACGTCGTCACCTTCACCGAGACGACGAGGCAGCCGGACGGAGCCCCCTTGCGAGTGGACCGCGCCAGCCTGCGCTTCCTCGATGTCGCCGACCTCGCGGTCTTCCTGGCCGATGCCGGCTTCACGATCGAGGCCCAGTTCGGGGGTTGGTCGCGGGAACCGCTCGCCCCGACGAGTCCCGAGATCATCACCATCGCCCGGGTCTCATACGGAATCGGGGTGAAGGCTTCGCGTGCCCGCGGCGGCAGCCGGCCCCCACCCCCGGCCCCTCTCCCCGTGCGCGGGAGAGGGGGGCACGTCCCGCGTCGGGAGTGGGTCGGGTCGGAGCAAAGTTCAACCGGCTTCCGAATGTGATTGCGCGTTGCCTCCCGTCGGCGAGGGGCCGCTCACGCGCCAGCTTACGCGGACGCTTTGCCGGTGGTGTCAGCGTTAGCCCCTCTTGGAGGCAGCGGGGGCTGGTGACTCCGGAGCGCGTGCCCGACGGCCGCTTTCGCTGGCGGCCCACCGCCCTTCCGGCTCGATGACGCATGGCCTACGGGGCCAGCCGCTCCAGAACCCAGCCGCCGTCTTGCCGCCGGTAGCGCAAACGATCGTGCAGCCGGCTGGGGCGCCCCTGCCAGAACTCGATCTCCTCGGGGATCACGCGGTAGCCGCCCCAGAAGTCGGGCAGCGGCACGGTCCCGTCCGCGTGCTCGGCCTGCAGGCGGGCGAACTCCGCCTCCAGTACCGCCCGCCCGGGCACCACCTCGCTCTGGCGGGAGAGCGACGCCGCCAGCCGGCTGCCGAGCGGCCGGCTGGCGAAGTAGGCCCGCGACTCGTCCCGCGAGACCCGCTCGACCCCTCCCTCGACCCGCACCTGTCGCTCCAGCGCCGGCCAGTAGAAGGCGAGCGCTGCCCGCGGGTTGTCGGCCAGATCGCGCCCCTTGCGCCCCTCGTAGTTGGTGTAGAAGACGAAGCCTCGCTGGTCGAACCTCTTGAGCAGGACGATCCGGGCCGAGGGCCGCCCCTCTCGGTCGGCCGTCGCCAAGCTCATCGCGTTCGGCTCCGGCCCCCCCGTCTCGACCGCCCGCGCCCGTGCCTGCTCGAACCAGCGGCCGAACTGGCGGATCGGGTCTGGATCGACGTCCGCCTCTTCCAGCCCGCTTTGCCGGTACTCTTGGCGCAGATCGGCCACGGACATCGTGCGCTCCCTGATCGCTCCCCGTCGTTCACCGGCCGGAGTTTAGCATCGGTCGCCGAGCCCGGACCCCGGATGCCCCGTACATTGGCCGAGATGAAGACGAAGCGCTCCTTCGATAAGGCAGACGCCAGACGCCAGAGGCCAGACGCCAGACCACTACCGTCTACCCACTACCCATCACCCAAAAATCGTGCTTCCGAAGCGCCCGTATCTTCGCCGGGAGTGGTGCGAGCGGG
>JBBSNJ010000108.1:0-7946 GCA_038232775.1 Thermomicrobiales bacterium | reverse complement strand
GGTCCGCGCCGCGCCGGCGCGTAACGGCTGGTCGACGGTGATCGCCACGAATCGTCCTCCGCGTGACCGCCCGCGGGCGGCGCTGCCACTACCAGGCAAACTGGGGCACGTCGACCCAGACGCCGCCCCGCTCGGCCGACTCGTGGGCGGCGAGACCGGGGACGGTCATCTCCGCCGCCCGGACCGCGTCGATCGGCGGCCGCGCCCCGCCGAGGGCGGCGTCGATGAAGTCGCGGACCAGAAAGTACTCGGTCGTGCCGTGGCCGCCGGCGCGCGCCTCCGGCGGCGCCTCCGGGTCGGATTGGCGGCAGTCGATCTCGACGAAACCGGGCTTCGGCGGGTGCTCCCCCTCGACGTAGAGCCGCCCCTTGACGTCGCCATGGCCGTGGCTGTGGTCGTGCTCGACGAACCCCTTGGTGCCGTAGAGCGAGTACGAATGGAGGGGCGGCTCCCGCCGCGCGACCTGGCTCCGGAGCAGCTTGATCAGGGCGCCGCTCTCGGTCTGGCAGAGCGCCAGCTCCATATCGACGAAGCCCGGCGCCGGGTCGCCGCCGATCCGGTGCCCGGTTCCAACGCCGAGGACGCGGACGACGCGGTCCGCCATCAGCAGGAGCAGCGGACCAAGGCTGTGGGTGCAGTAGTGGATCGGCGGCCGCTCGGCCCGCCAGAAGCGCTCCCCCGTCGCCGGATCGACCATCAGATGCTGGATGTTGTGGACGTACTCCGCCTCGGCGTAGACGATCGGACCCAGCCGGCCGGCGGCGATCCACTGCCGCCACTCGCGGATGTAGTGGAGATAGCAGTTGTTCTCGGCCATCATATAGATGCCGGCGGCATCGCGGGCCGCGTCGACCAACCGTTGGCAGTCGGCGGCGGCGGTGGCGGCGGTCACCTCGGAGAGGACGTGCTTGCCCGCCGCCAGGGCCTGGATCGCCTGCTCGGCGTGGGCGCCGATCGGGGTGCCGACGACGACGACGTCGATCTCCGAGTCCAGCATCTGACCGTAGTCGGTGAAGAGCGCCCGGTCGGGCAGGTCGAAGGCGCGGTCGGCATCGGCCAACCGGTACCCGTCGAGATCGCTGAGGGCGGCGACTTCCGTCTCCGGGAAGAGCTCGAAGGGGCGGACCAACGAGGAACCCCGGCGGACGCCGACCAATCCGACGCGCAAGGTCATCGCGGTATCCCTCCAACCAGACGGCGGCGGGCCGATCGTGATCGCCGCTCGGTTCGATTGCCACCGCCACCACTAGGGCACCGACCACGACCGCGGGGGGGAGGGATGCTAGCCGCCGGCACAGCGCCGCTCCCCCGCGTCGACGATCGCCTCGATCTCGAAGCCAAGGTCCCGACCCTCCTCGAACTTGCGCTTAGCGCCGAAGACGGCGTCGCGGACGTCGTCCCTGACCTGGCCGGTCCACCACGACATCGACTCGGAGTAGACCCAGCTAGCAGCGCCGGGGTCGGTGGTGCGCAGCAAGTGGTAGACGTTGTGCTCCAGCAGCCGCAGCCGCTGCTCGTCCGACTCCAAGCAGGAGCCGAAGTACCCCTCGTCCGGCCAGAAGTTCATGCAGCCGTCGACGTAGATGCCGTGGCCAACCCGGACGTGCCTCGGGTAGTCGTCCCAGACGTCGCCGTCAATCAGGGGAAGCAGGGTGCGGCCCCGAATCTCGGCCGTGACGGCGTCGAACTCCTGGGCGCGAGCGAAGTAGTAGGCGTGCTCGTGGCCGTCGATCAGGAGGCTTTCCGCCGGCGCCGCCTCGAGCATGCCGGCGACGAAGGCCGGCCACAGACCGTACTCGCCGCGCCGCTCGAGGCGCCGCCGGATCGCGACCCGGCTGTTGCTGCCGCCCCAGTGGACGATCCCCCGGCACCAGGAGAGGAGACCGAGGGTCATCACCGCGGCGCCCGGAAACCCGGTCTGCACGGCAGTCATGAACTCGGCCCCGCGCTGGCGGACCCGGCCCTGATACGCCTCGAAGCTGTGGCGCTCGTGCCCCGGTTGTTGGCGGTACCACCAAGCGTGGCCGCCGTAGTCTTCGAGGTCGAACGCGATCCCCTTCGCCCCGATCGCCTGTGCTCCGGCGGCGAACAGCTCCAGGTTGGCGCCGATCGTCCGCCATTGGTCGTCGTCGAACCAGTCCATCCCCTTGTCGTTGGTCGACCAGAGGAAGGGAAAACGCTCGCCGAAGCGGCCCCAGTCGAGTCCTCGGAGGAGATCGATCCGCAGCTCGTCCTCGCGCCAGCGACGGACGTCGAAGGCGCGCGGGACCTCGCCCGCGAAGTCCTCCTTGTCGTCCTCGGGCGCCAACCGCGGATTCTCGTGGACCAAGTTGAAGAGGAGACCGTCGAAGGGATGGTCCTGCATCCGCTCGAGGTTGTCGTGCAGGAAACGCGGCCCGGGAATGTCCCAGCCGAACTCGATCAGCTTCGGCGCCGCTACAGCCACTGCCCCGGCCGTGGGCGGCGCGGTCGCCGGAGCGCTCGATCGATCGCTCTGTTCCATCGGGCCTCCCCGGTTTGGCTAGGGACGAAGCGATCGCCGACTGACGACCGGCTCAACCGAGGGTGATCCGGGGGTCGAGCCGGGCCGCGATCAGATCGGCGAGCAGGTTGCCGACGCCGATCAAGAGGGCGCCGAAGAAGACGCTTCCCATCACCACCGGGATGTCCTTGTTGCGGACCGCGATCAGCACCTGCGAGCCGATGCCGGGATAACCGAAGACCTGCTCGACGAGCACGATCCCGGTCAGCAGGTAGGCGAAATCGATGCTGATCAGCGTCACCAGCGGGATCAGGGCGTTGCGCAGCATGTGCCGGGTGGCAACGACCCGCGGCCGCAGCCCCTTGGCGCTGGCGGTCCGGGCGTAGTCGGTCCGCACCTGGTTGAGCATGCTGGTCCGGAGGAAGATGGCGTAGGCGGCGGCGCTCGGCAGCGCCACGCTAAGGACCGGCATGATCAAGTGGCGGGGATCGCCCATCCCGCCGAAGGGGAGCAGCTGCCACTTGTAGGCGATGAAGAAGATGAGCAGCAGCGCGAGGAAGAACGAAGGCACGGCGACGGCGACGGTGTTGTAGACGACGATCGCGCGGTCGATCAGGCTGTTGCGGCGGAGGGCGGCGATGATCCCCAGCGGCAGCCCGATCAGCAGCGACGCGATCACGATCAGCACCGCCAGCAGGGCGGTGTTCGGGAACTTTTCGAACAGGACCTCCCGCACCGGGCGCCGGAGGTAGTAGGAGTACCCCATGTCCCCCTGCGCCAGGCGGCCGAGGTAGGTCGCGTACTGGACCGGCACCGGCTTGTCCAAGCCGCGCTCTTTGCGGACCCGCTCGACGATCACGGGGTCGGGTTGCTGCCCCGGCTTGGTCGGCACGAGGAGCAACGCCGGGTCTCCCCGGAGGAAGATCAAGCCAAAGGTCAGCATCGAGACGCCGAGCATCGTCAGCACTAGCCAGAGGAGCCGCCGCGCGACAAAGATCGCCATCGCCTAGTGCTCCTCGACGGTCGGGTCGAGCGAGTCCCGTAGGGCGTTGCCGACCAGGTTGAAGCAGATCACCGTCGCCACGATCGCGGCGCCGGGGAGCAGCACCTGGGCCGGCGAGGCGCGGGAGTAGGAGGTGCCGGTCTGGATCATCCCGCCCCAGGCGGGGGCCGGCGGCGGCACGCCGAGGCCGAGGAAGCCCAAGGTCGCCTCGGCGAAGATCGCCCCCGGCACCCCGAGGCTGACGTAGACGATCAGCAGCGGCAGCACCTGGGGGAGGATGTGGTTGAAGAAGATCCGCCCCGGCCCCGCCCCCACCGCCCGCGCTGCGCCGACGAAGTCCCGCTCCCGCACCGACAGGATCTCGGCTCGGAAGACCCGCGACGGGTAGGTCCAGCCGAGCAAGACGATGACCGTGATCGTGATCCAGACGCTGGGGCCGACGATGGCCACGAAGAGGAGGATCACCAGCAGCGACGGCAGGCTCATCACCAGATCGACGAAGCGCATCAGGACCGAGTCGACGGCGCCGCCGGCCATCGCCGCGCTGCCGCCGACCAGGACGCCGATCAGCACCGAGAGCAGGCTGGCGACGAGCCCGATGCCGAGCGAAATGCGGGCGCCGAAGACGAGCCGGCTGAGCATGTCGCGTCCCAGCCCGTCGGTGCCGAGCCAGAACTTGGCGCTCGGCCCGACCGGCAGGCCGAAGTCGTTCAGCCCGTCGCGCCGGAACTGCTCGGCCGGATCGTGCGGCGCGATCGCCGGCGCGAAGAGGGCGACCAGCACCAACACCACCAGCACGCCGGCGGCGGCCATCGCCACCTTCTGGTGGGCGAAGCGGACCAGCGACTCGACCCACCAGGCGCGCGATGACCGCGCCTCCCGCTCGCCGAGCGCGCTCGCCAGCGGCGCCGCCATCGCCGGCGCGGGGAGATCGGGACTCCCGGCGGCGGTGGCCCGGTTCTCGGTGGACGCCGGCCGCGCCGAGAAGGGGTCGGTGGCTTCGCTAGCCACGCCTCATCCCTGTTCCAACCAGACGTTCTCGGTCAGCGGCAACGTGATGATCGGGTCGGGCTCGTCGCCGTGGACATACTCCTGACTGAGGAACAAGGCGTTGCGGGCGAAGAGGGGGACGAGATAGGCCCCTTCATTAGACGGCGATCCGCTGCACCTCGCGCAGCAGCTCGGTCCGCTGCGGGTCGTCGAGCGCCAAGGCGTCGATCTGCCGACCCATCTCGTCGATCCGGGGATCACACCAAAACGCCTGGCCCGCGGTCGTGTCGCACTTCAAGGCGATGATCAGGAACTCGCTGCCGTCGGGATAGTCGTAGCCGAAGCCCCAACCGGTGAGCGGGATCTCCCCCGACTCGATCCGGGGCAGGAAGACATCGAGCGAAGAACCCTCCAGCACCAGCAGCTCGACGTCGAAACCGATCGCCTGGAGGTCGGCCTGGATGCTCTCGCCCCCTTGGCGACCGGTGCCGCCCGACCAAAAGATCGTCTTCGTCCCTTCGGCCACCCCCGCCTCGGCCAGGAGCGCCCGCGCCCGTTCCGGGTCGTAGGGGTAGGCCGTCTCGAAGCCGGGGTCCTCCTGCGCGATGCCCGGCACCAGGAAGCCGTCGACCGCGACGCCGTTCTGGCTCAGCCGGGCGAGGTTCTCCTTGTCGATCGCCATCGCCACCGCTTGGCGCACCCGGATGTCCTGATAGAGCGGGGCCTTGTCCGAGAACTGGAGGCGGTAGGAGATCGTGCTCGGGCCTTCCCGGATCAGCTTGCTCAACTCCGGGTCGCTGCGGATCCGCCCCAACTCCGCCGCCGGAGCCCCGATGATCATCTCCGCCTCGCCGGCCTCCCACCGGAGCACCACCGACTCGGGTTGGACGTTCAGCTCGACCTCGACCGCGTCGAGGTACGGCTTGCCGGGGTGGAAGTAGTCCTCGAAGCGCTCGAGCTGCAGCCGCTCCCCGGTGACCCACTCCACCAGCTTGAACGGGCCGGTGCCGATCACGGTCGTCGTCCCCCAATCGGGGCCGGCGTCGAGCGTCTCTTGCTTCGGCACGATGCCGAGCACGCCGATGCCGAGGACGCCGGGCAAGATCGACTGCGGCTGCTTCAGCGCGATCTCGATCGTCAACGGATCGAGCACGGTGACGCCGGAGAGCGTCCGGGTAGGATCGACCGCCGCACCGGGGGTGCCTTGCAGCGCCGAGAGCTCGTCGTAGCCGAGGATGTTGTCCAGGTAGCTACCGCCCAGCGCCTCGACCTCCGGCCAGAGCTGGCGGTCGAGGGAGAACTTGACGTCCTCCGCCGTCATCTCCCGCCCGTTGTGGAACGTGACCCCCGGCTTCAGCTTGATCGTGTACGTCAGCCCGTCCTCGCTGATCTCGGGCAGCGACGCGGCAAGGTCCGGCTGAAGCACGCCCGCGGGATCGTACTGGTAGAGCCGGTTGTAGAGCATCGTGTAGCTGATCCACCAGTCGATGTAGTTGAAGGCACGGGCGGCGTCGAGCGAGCCGAACTGCTCGTTGGTCAGGACGTGATAGGTGCCGCCCCGCTCCGGCTCCTGGGCGGCCGCCGTCGCCGGCGCCCCCCCGAGTCGCGGCCCCACCACCGCGGCGCCGCTGAGCAGAGCCAGCGTCCGCACGAACCCCCGGCGATCGACCAAGCCACGGTGCGGCTCCCGCCGCGGCGTCGCGCTTCGCTCTTCCATCTGGTGCCCCACTCTCTGGTGAGACGCCGTCGCGTCGGCGATCGGTGGACGGTTGCTCGGGCGGGCCGCGCTCGGCGACGCTACCGCTCGTCGACCCAGACCTCCTCCAGGATCGGCAGCAAGAAGAGCGAGTCCGGCACGTCGCCGTGGACCCATTCCTGGCCGAGGACGAAGGCGTTCCGGGCGTAGAGGGGGACGACGTAGACCTGCTCGGTGACGACGATCTGCTGCACCCGGCGCAGCAGCTCGGTCCGCTCCGGGGCTTCGAGCGGGAGCGCGTTCGCCTGGTCGATCAGATCGGCGACCTCCGGATCGCACCACGCCGACTCCGGCGACTGCGGGGTGCAGACCAAGCGGGCGGTGGGAAAGGCGCTGCCGTCGGCGTAGTCGGGGCCGAAACCCCAGGTGCGGAGGGGGATCTCGCCCGAGTCGAGGCGGGGCTTGAAGGCGTCGATCGAGGAGCCTTCGAGCACCAGCAACTCGGCGTCGAAGCCGACCGCCGCCAGGTCGGCCTGGATCAGGTCGCCGAGCTGCGGACTCGTCCCGCCCGACCAGAAGATCGTCTCCGTCCCCTCCTCCACCCCCGCCTCCCGCAGGAGCTGCCGGGCCTGGTCGGGGTCGTAGGGGTAGGCGGACTCGAAGTCGGGGGCGGTCTGGGGGTAGCCGGGCACCATGAAGGCATCGACCGGGACACCGTTCTGGCTGCGGGCCGCGAGCGTCTCCTTGTCGATCGCCATCGCCACCGCCTGACGGACGCGCAGGTCGTCGAAGGGCGGCGCGTTGCTGGCGAACTCGAAGTAGTAGATGACCATGCTCGGGACTTCGCGGATCAGCGGCGAGAGGTTCGGGTCGGCCCGGATGCGGGCCAACTCCGCCGCCGGGGCGCCGGTGATGACGTCCGCCTCGCCGCTCTCCCAGCGGAGGGTCGCCACCTCGTCCTGCACGTTGAGCGTGACCTCGATCTGGTCGAGATGGGGCAGCCCGGCCCGGAAGTAGTCGGGGTTGCGCTCGAGCACGATCCGCTCGCCGGCGACCCACTCGGCCAGCTCGAAGGGGCCGGTGCCGATCACGACCTCGGTCCCCCACCCCCGCCCGGCGTCGAGCACCGCCTGCTTCGGCACGATCCCGAAGAGGATCACGGTCAAGATCGCGGGGAAGACCGCCTGCGGCTCCTTGAGCGTGAACGAGACGGTCAAGGGGTCGACGACGCGGACGCCGCTCAACCCCTGACTGGCGTCCATCGGCGTCTCGGGCGGGACGCTCAGGTTCGCCAGTTCGTCGTAGCCGACGACGTTGGACAAGAAGGTCGAGCCGGGGCTCAAGGTGCCCGGCCAAACGACCCGGTCGAAGGAGAATTTCACGTCCTCGGCGGTCATCTCCTGACCATTGTGGAAGGTGATACCCGATCGCAGCTTGACCGTGTAGGTCAGCCCGTCGTCGCTCACCTGGACCGGGGCGTCCGCCAGTTCGGCGAAGAGATTCCCTTGGCGATCGAAGTTGTAGAGGCGATTGAAGAGCCCGGACGCACTGATCCAGTAGTCGACGTAGTTGTAGGCCAGTGCCGGATCGAGGGACCGAAACTGCTCGTTGGTCAGGAGCCGATAGGTCCCGCCCTGGCGCGGCTCCTGGGCCGCGGCGATGCTCGGCGAACGGCCGAGCGTCGGCGCCAACTAGGCCGCGCCGCCGGCGATCGCCAGCGAACGGAGCACTGCCCGCCGGCCGAAGCCCTGCTTCTCGACGAGGCATTCGAAGGG
>JBBSNJ010000107.1:0-7958 GCA_038232775.1 Thermomicrobiales bacterium | reverse complement strand
GAGGGCTCGCGGACGCGGTCGCGGAGTCGGCTCGCGGAGGCGGAGGCGTCGGCGCGGGCGGAGTCGCGGCGGCCGAGGCTCTGGACGTGAGTCTCGGGGATGCTGGCGAGGAAGCGGGAGGCGACCGCCGGCTGGTAGCGGCCGTAGACGGCGCGGGAACCGGCATAGGTCAGGTAGAGGAGGCGCTGGGCGCGGGTGACCCCGACGTAGAAGAGGCGGCGCTCCTCTTCGAGGGGGAGGGGGTCGGCGAACTCGGCCTCGACGGCGCGGTTGATCGGGAGGAGCCCCTCCTCGACGCCGGTGATGAAGACGGCGGGGAACTCCAGGCCCTTGGCCGAGTGGAGGGTGATCAGGGTGACGCGGCCGCGACCGTCGTCCTCCATCGTGTCGACGTCGGCGATCAGGGCGACCTGCTCGAGGTAGGCGGGGAGGGCGTCGCCCGGTTCCAGGAGGTCGTACTTTTCGAGGTCGGCGCGGAGCTCGAGCACGTTGGCCCAGCGTTGGAGCTCGTCCTCTTCCTCCCGATCGAAGAGCGCGGCGTAGCCGGTGCGGTCGACGACGGCGTCGAAGAGCTCGACCAGGGGGACGCGGGCGGCGAGGTCGCGCAGGGCGGCGAAGACGGTCCCCAGCTTCTTGGCCGCGGTGCGGGCGCTGCCGGAGAGGTCGGGGGGAGGCGGCTGACCCTCCACGATGTCGGCGGCGAAGGCGAGGAAGCCGTCGAGGGTGGTGGCGGCGTGGGCGGCGGCCCAGGCGCGGACGGCGTCGAGGGCCGTGGGGCCGAGGCCACGGCCGAGGGGGAGGTTGCCGACGACGCGGTCGAGGCTGACGTCGTCGGCGGGGTTGTGGAGGAGGCGGAGGACGGCGACGACGTCCTTGACCTCCTTGCGGTCGTAGAAGCGGACGCCGCCGACGATCCGGTAGGGGATGTCGCTGACGCGAAACGCTTCCTCCAGCACCCGGCTCTGGGCGCCGGTGCGGTACATGACGGCGACGTGGTCGCCGCCGAGCCCTTGGGTTCGGGTCAGGCGGCGGATTTCGTCGACGACGAAGCGGGCCTCGTGGTTCTGGTCGCTCAGCTCGCGGAGGACGATCAGGTCGCCGTCCTCGTTCTCGGTCCGGAGGCGACGGTCGATCCGCTGGCTGTTCTCGCGGATGACGCGGTCGGCCGTCTCGACGATGCGACGGGTCGAGCGGTAGTTGAGCTCGAGGTGGACGCGGGTGGCGTCCGGGAACTCCTTCTCGAAGTCGAGGATGTTGCGGATGTCGGCCTGGCGCCAGCCGTAGATCGACTGGTCGGGGTCGCCGACGACGAAGAGGTTGCGCCACTTGGCGGCGAGGGCGGAGACGAGGACGTACTGGACGCGGTTGGTGTCCTGGTACTCGTCGACCAGGATGTACTTGAAGCGCTCCTGGTAGCGGTCGAGCAGACCCGGCGCCTCGTCGAAGAGCCGGATCGGGAGGGCGAGCAGGTCGTCGAAGTCGACCGCGTTCGCCTTGCGCAGGGTGCGCTGATAGTCGGCGTAGACGCGGGCGACGACCTCGTCGTCGTAGTTCTCGGCGGCCTGGGCGAACTCGTCGGGGGAGAGGAGGAGGCTCTTGGCGGCGGAGATGCGGGACAGCATCCGCCGGGGCGCGACCTGCTTCGGGTCGAGGCCGACGCTGACGACCGCCTTCTTGGTGACGTCTATCTGGTCGGCGTCGTCGTAGATCAGGAAATTCGGGAGGAGACCGAGACGGTCGGCGACGAGGCCGGGGTTCTGGCGGAGGACGCGGACGCCGAACGAGTGGAAGGTGCCCATCGTCAGGCCGGCCGGCTCGCGGCCGCCGAGGAGGCGGGCGATCCGGTCGCGCATCTCGCGGGCGGCCTTGTTGGTGAAGGTGACGGCCAAGATGCGCTCGGGGGGGACGGCCAAATCCTCGAGCAAGTGGGCGATGCGATGGGTGAGGACGCGGGTCTTGCCGGAGCCCGGCCCGGCGACGACGAGGACGGGGCCGTCGGTCGTGGTGACGGCCTGGACCTGCTCGGGGTTGAGCCCGGCGAGGAGGTCGGTTCGGGGGAGGGCGGAGGCAGCCTTGGCCGCCGCAGCGGCTGCGGCGGGGTCGGCGGCGAGGGGACTGCTCACGAGGCGGCTCGCTTCGCTCAGGCGTCGATCGGCGACCGGCAAAGGGTGAGTCTACCCCAAGGTCCGGCGGTCGATGCCGGGTCGGACCGGTGCCGTGGGGCCTGCCGCTGCTGCCGGTGCTCCAGGAGCGGCCGGTGGCGGTCGTGTCGCTCCGGACGGGCCGCGGTCCACGGCACAGGCTC
This sequence comes from Thermomicrobiales bacterium, assembly GCA_038232775.1. GTDB lineage: Bacteria > Chloroflexota > Chloroflexia > Thermomicrobiales > UBA6265 > JBBSNJ01. Next base: position 5,653 of record JBBSNJ010000107.1, on the reverse strand, counting down.
GATCGATCGCCTCTGGATCGATGGGTGGAGGAAAAAGCGCCCCGTTGACCGAGGCGCGGGCGGTCGGGTACCATCTTGGCGTCCAGAGATGATTGTCTATGGGCGGGCCGACGTAGCTCAGCGGCAGAGCTAGGGACTCATAAGCCCTCGGTCGGTGGTTCGATTCCACCCGTCGGCACCATCGTTTAGTCCCCAACAACTCGACTCTTCGTGACCCGCCCGCCGGCCGGACGCGCGTTTCCCGCGGGGGCTGGTTGGTGGCCCTCCCTTCGATGCTCGTGAGCGACCTGGGCCGAGAATCTCGGGAACGGCGCCGCCGGCTCGTCGGCTTCGAGCAGCGCCTGCTGGCGCGTGCCCGGCGACTCGGTCTGCCTCCCGGTTCTGTCGTGGCCGTCGGCTTCTCGGGGGGAGGCGACTCGCTGGCGTTGGCGGCGGCGCTCGGTCGAGTCGCCGAACAGTCCGCGATGCGGCCTGTCCTGCTCCACGTCGACCACCGTCTGCGGGAGAGCTCGGGGGAGGAGCAGGCGCGAGCCGGGGCGCTGGCGCGGGCGCTGAGCCTGCCGTTTTGGGCGCTGCGGGCGGGCGACGATCCGCGGCGGCGGCATCCTGGCGTCGGTGTCGAGGAAGCCGCGCGCCGGGAGCGCTACCGGCTGCTGGCGGGGGCGGCGACCGAGCTTGGGGCAGCCATGGTGGCGCTGGCCCACCACGAGACCGACCATGAGGAGACGGTGCTGCTTCGCCTGCTGCGGGGGGCGGGGGTGGCGGGCGCGGCCGGGATGGGCGAGCGCGCAGAGTTGCCGGTGCCCTGGTGGAGCGATCGACGGCCGCCGGTGCAGCTCCAACTCTGGCGGCCGCTGCTCGGGGAGTCGCGGCGGGCGGTCCGGGCCTACGCCGCGACCCTCGGGCTGGACCCGGTCGAGGACCCATCGAACGAGGACCTTGGGCCGCGGCGGAACGCGCTCCGGGTCGAGGCGCTGCCGCTGCTGGAGCGGATCGTCCCCGGGGCGACCGCCGGGCTGGCGCGGTACGGGGCGCTGGCGGCGGCCGACGACGAGACGCTGGAGGCGATCGCCGCGGTGGCGGCGGCGCGGGCGATCGCTCCGGACGGAGGGCTGGTCGCCGCCGCGGTGGCGGGGGAGGCGCGGGGGGTGCGGCGGCGAATGGTGCGCCGCTGGCTGCGGGCGGCGGGCCGATCCTCGGCGACCGCCGACCGCGTCGATGCGATCCTCCGGTTGGTCGAGACCGGGCGTGGCGGGAGCGTGGTCGAGGTGGGGCAAGGGCTGGCCGTGGTTGTGCGGGGCGGAGTCCTGCGGATCGAGGCCGGGGCCGGGGCTGCCGGGGAAGAGGAGGGGACGTGACGGAGGAGGTCGGGGCGGGAGCCTTCCGGGGCGAACCGCGGGGGCGGGGTGTGGCCCGCGTGCTGATCGAGGAAGAGCAGATCGCGGAGCGGATCGGGGAGCTGGCGCGGGAGCTGGACGGGGTCTACCGGGACGAGGCGCCGTTGATGGTCGGGGTGCTGACCGGGGCGGTGACCTTCATGAGCGACTTGATGCGGGCGATGACCGTCCCGGTGGAGATCGACTTCATGGCCGTCTCCTCCTACGGGGCGGCGACGAAGAGCTCGGGCGTGGTGCGGATCCTGAAGGACCTGAACGAGGAGATCGAGGGGCGGCGGGTGCTTGTGGTCGAGGACATCGTCGACAGCGGGCTGACGTTGAGCTACCTGCTCGACGTGCTCGGGCGGCGCAACCCAAAGGACGTGAGGGTGGTGGCGCTGCTGCAGAAGGAGAAGGGGGAGCCGCCGCCGGCGAAGGTGGACTTGATCGGGTTCTCGATCCCGGACGAGTTCGTCGTCGGCTACGGCTTGGACTACGCGGGACGCTACCGAAACCTCCCGTTTGTCGCGGTTTTGGACCCTTCGCTGCTCCGGGAGGGGTGAGTTCCGGTGCTATACTTCCCGTTCGCGAGGCCCACCGATCGGGGACCGGCGTGGCGGCGGGAGACGGTGGATGGGCGAGATCAGGTGGCTGCGAAACGGGTTGGTGTGGATCGTCCTGATCGTGGCGGTGATCGGTCTGTGGTTCACCTTCGTCGGACAGAGCCGGGACGAGGATCTGAAGACGATCGGTGAGGTGGCGGCCGACTACCGTGCGGGCAAGATCGCCAAGTTGGTGACCGAGGAGGGGAGCCGCCGGCTCCGCGTCGATTACCGGACCGAGGACGATCGCTGGTCGACGCTGCCGGACGAGACCGACATCTACTCGGTGCTGGAGGCGAACGGGGTCGACACCGAGGCGCTGCCGCCGGCATTCATCGAGACCCGCCAGGGGAGCCGGTGGGGCGGGGTCTTGAGCGCGCTCGGTTTCCTGCTGCCGACGCTGTTCTTGGTCGGGATCTTCGTCTTCATGATGCGCCAGGCCCAAGGGACCAACAACCAGGCGATGTCGTTCGGCAAGAGCCGCGCCCGGCTCTTCACGGGCAACAAGCCGACGGTGACGTTCTCCGACGTGGCGGGGGTCGAGGAAGCGAAAGAGGAGCTAGTCGAGGTCGTCGAGTTCTTGAAGTACCCGGACAAGTTCGCGTCCCTCGGCGCCCGTATCCCGCGCGGCGTGCTGCTGGTCGGGCCGCCGGGCACCGGCAAGACGCTCCTCTCGCGGGCGGTGGCGGGGGAGGCGGGGGTGCCGTTCTTCAGCATCTCCGGCTCCGAGTTCGTGGAGATGTTCGTCGGAGTCGGGGCGAGCCGTGTGCGCGACCTGTTCGATCAGGCGAAGCGCAACTCGCCCTGCATCGTCTTCGTCGACGAGATCGACGCCGTTGGGCGGCAGCGGGGGGCGGGGCTGGGCGGCAGCCACGACGAGCGGGAGCAGACGCTCAACCAGATCCTGGTCGAGATGGACGGGTTCGACTCCTCGACCAACGTGATCGTGATCGCGGCCACCAACCGGCCGGACGTGCTCGACCCGGCGCTGCTGCGGCCCGGCCGCTTCGACCGCCAGGTGATCCTCGATCGGCCGGACATCGCGGGCCGGAAGGCGATCCTGGAGGTCCACTCCCGGGGAAAGCCGTTGGAGGAGGCGGTCTCGATCGACAGCTTGGCGCGGCAGACGCCTGGGTTCTCGGGGGCGGATCTGGAGAACCTGGTCAACGAGGCGGCGATCCTGGCGGCGCGACGGAACAAGAAGACCGTCGGGCGGGACGAGCTGACGGAGGCGATCGACCGCGTCCTCGCCGGACCGCAGCGGAAGAGCCGGGTGATCTCGGAGCGGGAGCGGACGATGACCGCCTACCACGAGGCGGGGCACGCGCTGGTGGCGCGGATGCTGCCGAACGCGGACCCGGTGCGGAAGGTCTCGATCGTGGCGCGGGGGATGATGGGGGGGTACACGCGGGTCGTCCCCGACGAGGACCGGCTGTTCAAAACGAAGGTCCAGTTCGAGGACGAGCTGGCGGTCTTCATGGCCGGGCACGTGGCCGAGATGATGGTCTTCGAGGAGCAGTCGACCGGGGCGGCGAACGACATCGAGCGGGCGACGGCGGTGGCGCGGCGGATGGTGACCGAGTTCGGGATGAGCCGGACCCTTGGGCCGCTGGCGTTCGGTAAGAAAGACGAGCTGGTCTTCCTCGGGCGCGAGATCAACGAGCAGCGGAACTACAGCGACGAGGTCGCCTTCAAGATCGACCAGGAGATCCGGGAGCTGGTCGAGACGGCGCACCAGCGCTCGAAGGAGATCCTCTCGACCCACGCCGAGAAGTTGGACGCGATCGCGCAGATGTTGATGATCGACGAGACGATCGAGGGGGAGCAACTGGAAGCGCTGTTCGACTCGCCGCGGCCGAAGCCGGATTTGGTCGGGCCGCCAGCGGGCCGGCCGGCGGCACGCTTCCGGACCGGACCGGCGAACCCGGAGGAGCGGCCGGCGGCACGCGAGGACGGACGCGAGCGCGAGGCATCGCCCGGTGGTCTCGGGCACCTGCGACCGCAGCCGGCGGACTAGGGTCAGCTGAGAAAGCGGTGGTTCGGAGCTGGTCGAGAAATCCGTGACACTCCGAGGAAGGCGCGGGTTTCTCGACCAACGTCAGACACTGAGTCCCGTTGAAGCGTTCCGCTCTCGGGAGTGGAAACGTCTCCCCTCTCCCGCGCACGGGAGAGGGGTCGGGGGTGAGGGTATGCTTCCGGCGAACGGAAGCGATCACCCGAATTCCGTGCGAATGACGACAGGTCGTCCCGGTCGCGCGGCGTGGGAACTGAAGAGACAGTCCACAGCCCACTAGTCGAAGCGGCGCCGGAGCGAGGAACGCGATGATCCGGCCACTTGGCCGGATCATCGCTGGTGCACCGCGTGTCGTTGTGGTGGAGGCGGGGGGACTCGAACCCCCGACCTCTACAGTGCGATTGTAGCGCTCTCCCAGCTGAGCTACGCCCCCACGTCGACGCGGGGAGTATAGGGGTGGACGGCGCGACCCGTCAAACGTGGTCGGTGGGTCGGGCAGCCGCCCCGGCGGGCGAGGGCCGCGGCCCGATCGTCTGGACCAGGCCGGGGGGAGGTGCTAGAATGCGGCGCACGCGGAGCCGCAGTGCGGGCGTAACTCAGTTGGTAGAGTGTCTGCTTCCCAAGCAGGATGTCGTGGGTTCGAGTCCCATCGCCCGCTCCGACGTCATAGGGATTCCGCGGGAGCGACCGGCCAGCGATGGACCGGTCGTTTCGATTAACCGACCGCGATCGAGGAGCTGGCTGGCGCTCGACGACGCGGCGAGGTAGGAGGAGGGAGCGGGGTGCGACGACTCTGGCGGGAGCGGAGTGCGGCGGTGGCGGTGGCGGCGATGCTGGTGCCAGGCGTCGCGCTCGGGGGCCAGCGACTGGTCTCGGCGCAAGACGGGACGCCCACGGCGGACGGGGGGCCGGAGTCGGTCGCCTACGTCGACGAAGACGGGCGCGAGATCGCCCGGCTGACGGTCGACGCCCTGATCGATCCCTTCGAGGACGCGCTCGGTGGGGTTGGTCCGGACGAGGGCGAACGGTTCGCGGTGGTCCGGGTGGTGATCGAGAATCTGGACGAGAGCGCCTTGGTGGTCGATCCGCAGACGGTGCTCCTGCGGGACGCCGATGGCTTCCTCTACGGGCCGGACGACCAGCTCGGCGAAACACTGGCGGACGCGGTGGCGACCCCCTCCGCGGCCGGCGGGGACGTGAGCGCGCTCGCTCCCCTGGAGGCGGAGGAGCTGGCCCCTGGCGAGGAACGGGCCGGGTTGGTCGGGTACGAGGTGCGGGGGGAGGCGGACCTACAGGAGGTCCTCTTCGTCCCGGAGACGGGCCGCCTGCTCGTGCTGGCCGACCTCGACGCCGACGCGGCGGGACCGGGTCTGGACGGTGGTGGAGCGGAGAGGGACGGGAGCCGCGACAGGACTCCGACCACGCGGTCGAGTACGTCCCAGTCGGCCGCGACGCGGACGGCGCCGACGCGGACCGCGACCGAGGCGGTGCCGACCGAAGAGCCGTCGGAGCCGACGGCGACCGAGGCGGCCGATGCTCCCGAGGCGGTCGAGGAACCGGAGCCGACCGAGGTGGTCGAGCCGACCGAAGAGGTCGCGATCGCGGAGCTGGAGCCGACCGAAGAAGTGGTCGTTACCGCGGAGCCGGAGCCGACCGACGTT
>JBBSNJ010000106.1:0-7965 GCA_038232775.1 Thermomicrobiales bacterium | reverse complement strand
GGCTGCTCGGCGGCCTCGCTCTCCTGACGGTGGGAGGAAATCTCCTCGGCGACGGCATCCGCGCCGTCGTCACACAGTTCGGCGTCCCGCAAACGCTGCTCGGGAACACGGCCGTGGCCGCGGCGGTCGAAGCCGAAGAACTCGGCCGAGTCGCCATTCCGGCCAAGCGGGGACGGGGCGACATCGCCCTCGGCAACGTTTTGGGCACCGTCGTCCACTTCATCGCCTTCAACGCCGGACTGATCGCCCTGGTCCGGCCGCTGCCGCTCGACGACGCTACGCTTCGGCTGCACCTGCCCGTCGCCGTCCTGAGTCCCGCGGTGCTGTGTTTGCTGGTCGGTCTGCGCGGCGGTCTGGGGCGGGTGGAAGGGACAATCCTGGTCGTGCTCTACGTCGCCTACGTCGTCGTCGCAGTCTGGCTCGCGCTGTGGTCCTAAGCAGGTCGAGGTGAATCCTTCGTGGGTTTCTGTAGGGGCGACTCGGTGAGTCGCCCCCGTCGCTGACTGGTACCGGGAGGCTGGAACGGCCACCGAAAGCACGAACAACTTCGCCCGGGGTGCATAGAGCCGCCATCCGCCTGCCAACCGTGCTTGCGGGATCTGGATTGCTTGGCGCTCGGGTACCCGCCGGGCTCGGCCTGCGCCGAGTACTCTGGATTATTCTGTTCCCCGGGGAGCGTCTGCCCTGCGACTGGCGGTAGAGCCCGCTTGCATCCCGGCATCTGAGCGCCGGCCGGCGAAGCACCCGGATCGGCCGCCGCCGCGTGCCGATCGTCGGGAAGCAGCCGATGGCCAGAGCGGGGGCGGAAGAGGCGATTAGGCATCTTTGCCTAGCCGCCCCGTCGGCGTGGCCGCATCGGCGCGTCGGGGACTAGGCAATCCCCGCGATGCCGGCCCGACGGCCTGCCCCTAGAGTGGGAGCCGTGGGGAGCGGCTCTCGGCGCCGGGAGCGAGCCCCGAGGCGGACGAGGGCGGCTGGGTCGCGGCCGGCCGGCCTCGTCCACGAACGCCCCGCCCGAGCCGGGCGGGGTCGCGGAGGGAGTCCCGAGCTCACCGGCTGCCTGCTGGCGCTGACGCTCGGCGGCGTGCCACTGGCGGCGGTGGCGCAGTCGCTCGCCTTCGACGGCGCCGTCCGGATCGGCGGCGCGGAGTACGAGTACGTGGCGGCGCCATATGCCGCCCCCTACGACGATGCCGTTCATACCTATGCCACCGGCAAGGACGGCAAGGGCGATTACGCCGCCTACGACGGGGCCGAGTGGTCCTCCAGTCGAGGCTGGGACGACCAGTCGACCGACTACGCGTGGGAGCCGAGCGCGGTCGAGTACGACGGCAAGCAGTACGTCTACTACGGTGGGTACGACGGCACCTACTACGGCAATGCCTACGATGGCTCCTCGTGGTCGGGTTGGCAAGCGGTCGAGGGGGACTACGAGTTCAAGCAAGCCTCCTACGCCAACACCTACGATGATGCGCTCTACTTCTACGGCGCGGCCGCCGACGGCGCCCTTTACGACAAGAGCTACGACGGCGACGCGTGGGGCGATTGGGCCGCCGCCAACGACGCCTACGCCACGGGAGCCTACCAGCCGTACGCGGTCGGCTACAAGGGCGATCTCTACGCCGACGCGGTGGCCAAGGATGGCACCCCCACCTACAACGTCTTCGACGGCCAGGGGTGGAGCGGCTGGCGGGACTACGAGTACGCACCGCCGGCGAAGTACCAGTACCAGCCGAGCGCCTACGTCTACGACGGCGCCCAACACGTTGTCTACACCGGCGACGACGACCACGCCTACTACGCCAGCTACGATGGCGCCTGGAGTGGCTGGCAGGATCTCGGCGATAACTATGCCTACGATCCCTACCAGTACGAGGACGACGGCAACGCCTACCTGACCTACACCGGTGAGGACGGCTACGCCTACTACAAGGCGTACGGCGGCGACGGCGGATACGACGAGAAAGAAGAGAAGGAGGACGACGGGTACTAGCGCCCTAGCGCGGAGGCCGAGCGATCGTCAATCCGCCTCCCCGCGGCGCCGCGCCGAGCGCCAGCAAGGACTCCGCGCCCTGTGCCGCGCTCACCTGTCACCAGTTCACGATTTCTACGGCATGAGAAGCGCGGGGCGGCACGATTGTGCCGCCCCGCGCCGCTGCGTCGGCGGCCACTGCTCGGGGATTCCCCTTCGCCGGATCTTCGAATGATCGTCAACATGGCGATCGCCGCGCCGCGACATCGTTGACTTTCCGACAGCGCGCCCCTATGATGCCAGGGTGCCCCCATGACGAGGGGAGCGACGGTCGTCCCGACGGAGGAGACCCGGCGATGGAGCGGATCTTCATCACCATCGACACCTTGACCCGCTGCCGCGAGCTGCGCGGCTGGGCCGTGGTGCGCCCGTGCGCCGGGCTGCCGATGGCCGAGGCTGGGGGTCGAAGTCTGTCCGCCGCATGGGAGACGTGAGCGCGCGCCGCCACTTTGAGCTTCCCAACCGCGGGCAGAGATTTCAATCTCGCCCGCGGTTCTTTTTTGCCCAAAGCGAGGAGCGAGCACCAGGCGCGAGACGCAACGCAGGCGACACAGGAGCGGAATCGTTATGGTCATGACGCGAGAGCGGGAACGAACCGAGATCGATCAGGCCGTGCCGGCCACGCTTGTCGCCGATCGGCCGCGGCCGGGGGCCAGCACGACCGGGCCAGCCGTGCTGGTCGATCACGTCTCCAAGCTGTTTGTGCATCGTCCGTTGTTGAGGAGAAAGCCAGCCAAAGAGGCGCGGGCGGTCGATGACGTCTCGTTCACGGTGGAGCGGAACGAGATCTTCGGCATCCTCGGCGCCAACGGCTCGGGCAAGTCGACCCTGATCCGGATGATGTCGACGCTGCTGATCCCGGACGCGGGGACGATCACCGTCTTCGGCTACGACGTGCGGCGGGATCAGGGGGCAGTCAAGCGGCTGATCAACCGAGTCTCGGTCGAGGCCTCCTTCTTCAAGAAGCTGTCGCCGCTGGAGAACCTGCGCTACGCGCTGCGCCTCTACGGGCGCGCCGGGCCGAGCGTGCGGCGCGAGGTCTACCAGACCTTAGCTAGGCTCGGGATCGAGGAGGAGAAGATCGGACAACCGCTGGAGCAGCTCTCGCGCGGCATGCAGCAGAAGGTCGCCATCGCCCGCGCCTTCCTGACGGCGCCGGTGCTACTGCTGCTCGACGAGCCGACGACCGGGCTCGATCCCCGCTCGAAGCAGGAGGTGCAGCGCTTCGTCCGCCAACTGCGGGACGAGCACGACGCGACGATCCTGCTCTGCACCCACGACATGGCCGAGGCGGAAGGGCTCTGCGACCGGATGGCGGTCCTCCACAAGGGGCGGCTCGTCGCGCTCGACACGGTGGCGGGATTGAAGGCGCGGTTCGGGGCGGAGATGGGGACGGCCGATCCGACCCTCGAGCAGGTCTTCATCCATCTGACCGGCCGCCCGATCGACGCCGCGGGCGGGGAGGACGAGGAGGGGGCGAGCGCGTAGTGCGTCAAGCGTCGAACGATGGTGTCTGTTGGGGGAGGAGCGACGCACGCGTCGCCGATCAGGCCCGGAACGGGCGACTCGTGCGTCGCCCCTAGCGGCCGAACAGGATCGAGGCACCAATCGGGGCGGTGCGCTCGGCCCGTCCTGGTGAGGCATCGGTGGTCACGGGCAGAGGCGGAGCGGACACGTCCCTCGTACCCTCGCCCCTCGGCACGACGGGGGGAGCAGGGCGCGGGCAACGGCCGGCGACGTCTGGACCGTCGACGGCATTCAATGAGGGGAAGGGTGGCTAGCCGCGTCGACTCGACGCCTATGGAGGACCGAGGGCCGAATCATTGAAGGGACGACCGAACCCGATCGCCGGCGCCGGGTTCTGGTACGAAACGCGCGCCAGCTTCGCCTTCGTCGAGCGCAACTTCTACATCGTGCGGCGCTATTGGGGCTGGGAGTTCGCCTTCCTGATCTTCAACGTCGCCTCCTCGATGAGCGTGCTCTACATCGGCGAGGCGCAGGGGGGGGATGCGGCGCAGCGGCAGAACCTGGTCCTCTACCTGGGGATCGGGACCGTCGTCTGGGCCTACCTCCGCGCCGTCTTCTCGAACATCGGGGAGATGATCACCTGGGAGCGCTGGGAGGGGACGATCGAGTACACGATGATGGCCCCGATCTCGCGGCTGACACACATGCTCGGCGTCTCCCTCTTCAGCATCGTCTACGGACTGGTCCGGTCGGCGCTGCTGCTCGGGGTGCTGGCGCTCTTCTTCGACGTCGATCTGGGCGGGGCGAACCTGGGCGGGGCGGCGGTGGTCCTGTTGGCGGGGAGCCTCAGCTTCGTCGGCTTCGGGATCATGGCGGCGACGCTGCCGCTCCTCTTCCCGGAGCGGGGGGAGGAGATGACCTTCGTCATCTCCTCGGTCCTGCTCCTCGTCTCGGGGGTCTACTACCCGGTCTCGGTGCTGCCGGGGTGGATGGAGGCGATGGCCCGGTTCTCCCCGGCCACCTACGTGCTGGAAGGGATGCGCTCCACGATCCTGGAGGGGGCGGCGACGACCTCGCTCGGCCCCTCCCTGCTGCCGATCCTGGGGCTCGGCGCGCTCGCGCTGCCGGTCGGGATCGCCGTCTTCGGCTGGGCCGAGCGCTACGCGAAGCGGACCGGGCGGCTGAAGCGGAGCGGTTGAGCGGGAGTGATCCGGAATCCGGTTGAACGGTGGGTGTTTCCCCGGCGGTCCGCGACCAGGCTCCCCTCTCCCGCGCCACGGGAAAGGGGAAGGGGGCTGGGGGCGAGAGCCGATGCCGGCCGCGCGGATGCTCACGGTTTACCCGGATTCCGTATGAGAGGCGGCAGGCAGCAGGCGGCAGGCGGCAGGAGGGCGGCGGGTGGGCAAGGCGGGGCTGCGTGAGGTGGAACTGAGCGGTCGCGACTACCTGCGGGCGGCGACCGCTCTGCTGCTGCGAGCGCAGGCGGAAGACACGATGGCCGGGCTGTTTGAGGCGGGCGACATCCAGTGGTGGTGGAAGGATGAGGCGGGGTTCGCCGCGACTCGGCATTCGTTTTGGCTCGACGACGAGGGCGCGCCGCTCGCCTGCCTGCTGATCGTGGAGACCGCCGCGAGCGCGAAGGGACCGGGCGGAATCGAGTGCGAACTATTGTGGCGGCCGAGCGCCGATGCCATCGTGCGGCGGGATGTCCTGCCGGTCGCGCTCAGCAGGGTCGCCGCGCTCGAGGTTCCGGCCGGCGGCGACGTCTCCGTCACCGTCGATGAACGAGACGGCAACCTGCGCCGCCGGGTCGAAGCCACCGGCTTCCGCCACGAGCCGACGCGCGACATCGTCCAGATGTGGCAACGGCCGGGCGCCCCGCCGGCACCCGTGCCGCTCCCCGCTGGCCTAAGGTTTGAGGATGATCGCTCCCGTGCCGCCGACCAGCCCCACCACCTCGCGAAACGCAACGGGGAGCACGTCGCGGATAAGCTGCGGGAGACCTCGCTCTACCAGCCGGAGCTCGATCTCGCCGTGCGGACGGAGGGGGGCGAGGTGGCCGCTTATTGCCTCTGCTGGCTCGACCGCGCCAACCGGGTCGGCCTCTTTGAGCCGGTGCGAACGGAGGAGCCGTTCCAGCGACGGGGAATCGGCCGGGCGCTGCTGACCGAAGGGATCCGCCGGATGATGGCGGGCGGCGCCGAGCTGATCAAGGTCGTGCGCGACCGCGACAACGCGGCCGCGCGGGGCCTCTACGCGAGCGTCGGGTTCGACGAGGGATTTCGGGCGCTGTCCTACGTGCGGAGGGGAGGAGACGGAGTTCGGATGATGCCGTCTGATTCCCGGAGACCGGCCCTGGAAATGCTCCGCCTTAATCCGGATTCCGTAGCAGCAAACTACCCTGCCTCCGGTCCTTTCGCGATCGGGACCCCGACCATGCTGCCGTACTCGGTCCAGGAGCCGTCGTAGTTGCGGACTTCGGGGTAGCCGAGGAGGTACGTCAGGACAAACCAGGTGTGGGAGGAGCGCTCGCCGATCCGGCAGTAGGTGATGACCTCCTGATCCGGGGTGATCCCTTCGCCCTGGTAGAGGTCGCGCAGCTCGGCGGGCGGCTTGAAGGTGCCGTCCGGGTTGGCGGCCTTGCCCCACGGGATGTTGCGGGCGCCCTTGACGTGGCCGCCGCGCTGGGCGCCCTCCTGCGGGTAGCCCATCATGTGGATCACCTCGCCGGTGTACTCCTGCGGCGAGCGGACGTCGACCAGGTTCGGGGCGCCGGAGCGGACCATCGCCAGCACGTCGTCGCGGAAGGCGCGGATCGAGGGGTCCGGCTCCTGGGCGGTGTAGGTCGTCTCCGGATAGCTCGGGTACTGCCGCTCGTAGGGGCGGCCCTCTGCCTCCCATTTGGCGCGGCCGCCGTCCATGATCCGGCAGTCGTCGTGGCCGTAATACTTGAAGAGCCAGAAGGTGTAGCAGGCGTACCAGTTGTTCTTGTCGCCGTAGAAGACGACCGTCGTCTCGTTGGCGATCCCGGCCTGCCGCATCAGCGCCTCGAAGCCGGCTCTATCGACGAACTCGCGCTCGACCGGATCCTGGAGGTCGGTCTGCCAGTCGAGCTTGACGGCGCCGGGGATGTGGCCGATGTCGTAGAGGAGGATGTCCTCGTCCGACTCGACGATGCGGACCTTCGGGTCGTTGAGGTGGTCGGCGACCCAGTCGGTCGAGACCAAGACTTCGGGGTGGGCGTAGCCGGCGGTGGTCGCGGCTGGTCGCTCGTCGGTGGCTACCATGAAGACTCCTTCGCGCGTGGCTCGAAGTGGAACCGCCTCGGGCCTGACGGGTCGAGCGCAAGATTCGGCCCGGCCCCCTATTCTAGATATGTGTATCCAGAATCACCAGATGGCGCGCGGAGAAGGCCACCGCCCTGGCGGTCGCGACCTCACTGTGATCGTCTGTGAACGATCCACGCGGGGATTGCTCCCCGTGCCGCGACGACGAGCCCGGCGGCGGCTGGGTTAGAAGGGATCCCAACGTCCGCCGCTGACTCCACCGAGGGCCAGCCGAGGACGGGACGAACCTAGATCGCAGCGCCAGCGCGAGAACGTCCACGCCGCGCGGTTGATTCGGGAACGCGAGCGTTGGAGGCGCAGGTCATTTCCAAGGCTGCTCGGCGCCGGCGACCCAGCCAAGGATGCCCTGCCACAAGGGGGCGTAGCCCTCCCACTGGCAGAAGGCGGGGGGCGCCCAGTGGGGGCCGCAGTCGGAGGCGAACGCGGCAGCGCGGCCCCGCCCGTGCTCGCCGACGACGAGCAGCGGGTCGGCACCGACTTCGACGACGATGGTCGCGGCCGGCTTCGATCGGGCGCGGTTGTAGCCGAGCAGCGCCGGCCACTCGGCCGGCAGTCCGCTGACGATCGGGTGGTCGGCGGCGCGGACGACCGGCGTCGCCCCCTCCGGCGCCTCGACCCGGTCGTCGGTCTGGGAGAACTCGACCGGCAGGGCCTCCTCGACCGGGGTGCCGGCCCAGCGGCCTTTGCCCTCGATCCCCTGGAAGGTGAGGTAGCCGCCGACCATCACCAGTCCGCCGCCGGCGGCGACGTAGTCGCGGAGCAACGCCAACCGGTTGGGGAGAGAGCGGGAGCGCTCGAAGGTGTCCGGGTGGAGGAGGAGGGTGTTGGCGCCGATGTCGCTCAGGATCACGGCGTCGTAGGCGCGCAGGGCCTCGGCCTCGGTCGGGAACTGCCCGGCCGCGAGGTGGTTCGGCAGGTGCTCGACCAGCCAGCCGCCGGCCTCCAGCGCGGCCTGGAGCCACTGGTGCCCCTCGCCGTAGGCGGTGGTGGTGAAGGAATCGAACCCCTTCTGGTGGATGGTGTGCATCAGCCACGTCTCGCCGGCGAGCAGGACGCGGCGCGGTTCCGGCTCCATTCATCCCCCTTCGAAACGAGTCAACCGCCGCCGATGCCGACCTG
>JBBSNJ010000105.1:0-8000 GCA_038232775.1 Thermomicrobiales bacterium | reverse complement strand
GGCGTCGGCGGCGCGGAGCAGCTCGGTGGCGTCCCCTCCGGCCGCGCCGCGAGCCACGCCGATGCTGGCCGTGACGGCAACGTGTCGGTCGCCGACGTCGATCAGGGGGGCGAGCGCCGACGCCAGGCGGCCGGCAATCTTCGCCGGCAGGTCGTCGTCCCCGATCCCCTCCAGGAGGACGGTGAACTCGTCTCCGGCGAGGCGGGCGACCGTGTCGTGGGGGCGCACCGAGTCCCGCATCCGGCGGCTGGTCTCGACCAGGACGCGGTCTCCCGCCCCGTGGCCGTGGTGGTCGTTGATCTCCTTGAAGCGATCGAGATCGAGGAACAGGAGCGCGACAGTTTCCGGTCGCCCCTCGGCCCGAGCCAGCGCCTCGCCGATGCGGTCGATCAGGAAGGCGCGGTTCGGCAAGCCGGTCAGCGGGTCGTGGAACGCTTGGAAGGCGAGGCGGTCTTCGACGGCCTTCCGCTCGGTCACATCGTGCATCGTCCCGACCAGGCGCACCGCGCGCCCTTCGGGATCACGGACCACCTCTCCCCGGACGTGGACCAACCGGGGCGGGCTGCTCCGACCGAGCCGCAGATCGAGGCTGACGGGGAGACCGTGGCTAACCGCGTCCTGGAGCGTCCGCTCCGCGCCGGGCCGGTCGTCCGGGTGGAAGGCGAGAAATGAGCGCTGGGTCGGAAAGAAATTCTGGTGATCGACGCCGGCGACGCGATAGGCCTCATCCGACCAACGATGGTCGCCGCTGCCGAGCTCCCACTCCCAGCTGCCGAGGCGGGCGATGCGCTGGGCCGCGGCCAAGGTTCCCTCGCTCCCCTGCAGGGCGGCGGCGGCGCGCTCCTGCGCTTTGGCGAGGTTGGCCATGATCGCGGAGAGGGCGAACATCGGCAGCAGCAGCAGCGGCAGCGCCCACGGCAACTCGTGGGCGAGGGCGGCGGCGAGGAGACCGACCGCGAGCTGGGCGGCGTAGGAGAGATGGTCAGTGCGATCGTAGCCGGCCCAGGACCGGCGCCACACGTCACGCGCCGGCCACGCTGCCTCGAGCGCCACCACCAGCCCGACCGACACCACGTTGATCAGATAGAGCACCCCGCCCGCCAGGATGATCAGTCCGAGCTCCCCCAGGGAAAGTTCGGCGACGTCGAGCTGGCGCCAGCCGCCGAGACCCAAAATGGTGCCGCCGACACCGGCCAGCAGCGCGTATTGGGCAACGTTGAACACGATCGCCTCGGCCGACTCGCGCCGGGCGAGGTTCCCGATCAAGACCCCGGCGGCGACAACCGCCGTCGCCACCGCCGCCTCGAAAAGGAGGATCGCGGCGAAGACGAGGCTGGTGTCGAGATAGAGCTTGGTCTTGAAGTGGAGCGGCAGCGGGAAGCGATGGGCCACCGCGAGCAGACCGCCGATCGCGACCACCAACAGCAGCCCGAAGCCTCCGGGAAGCGCCACCCGCGGCAACGAGATCAGCAGCCAGCCGCTGGCCACGAGCGCGTAGACGGCGATGACCGCCTTCGTGCCGATCCGGAGCGGAGACTCCGCCTCTTGATCGCGGGATGTCGATGTCGCGAGAGCCTCGTCGTTCATGGCACGAGCCTCGATCACCGGTTGCAGGAGGCACCTCTCATCCCGAATGCTTGTCCAGGAGAGTCGCCCCGCCACGCCGACCCGTCACCGGCACGGGTCACGCTCACCGGCCGTACCAGGACGACGGGAACGGTGCTACTCGTCGTCGTCCCGCTCGCCGGAGCTCAGCTCATCGCCGACGATGTTCGTTTGGATCAGCAGGCCGTCGGTGTCGCCGTAGAACACGCGGTTGCGCTTGGCGTAGTCCGGCTTGACGACGACCTTCATCCGGACCGGGTCGTCGATCGGGACCCGGACGGAGACCTCGATCGGAAAGCGCTCGCCGACCTCGGCGTCGAGCTTGCCCGAGATGACCGTCTTCTCGCCGTGGCCGTTGAAGCCGTCGTCCTCGTAGATCACCTCGGCCTCGACGCCGCGGGGTACCTTAATCAGGGTGAGGATCGGACCCTTGACGTCCTTCTCGGACTCCTTCGGGATCGAGACAAAGATGTTGACTTTGGTCCCGTTCAGCAGGACGATCGGATCTTTCCGGCACCACCCCGAGAACGCCCCGGCCGGATTGACCAGCACCAAGACCGCCAGCACCGTCAGGAGGCTCGACCACGTCGCCCGCTTCATCGTCTTTGGTCCCCTCCCGATCGGTGCCCGCCGCTACCCCGACGCCCCGATCTTCCCTTCCCCGCGTCGCGGTCCAAACCGCCCCAGTGCCCAGGGAAGCCACCAGTGCCGCCAATGGTAGCGAACCCGCTGCGATCGTGCTATGGGACATGGGTCCTAGGATCGCGGGTTACGGACCCGTCGTCCGAGGAGCACGAGGCAGGAAAGGTGCGCCACCGGCGCCACTTCGGCCCTCCTTTGTCGCGGCCGTCGCCGCGTCCCCGAGCAGCGGGCGAGCGGCCCACCAGCTTCGAAACGGGTGAACGGGGGGCCGGGTTTGACCGGCCCGACCGGGGTCAGTAGGATGCCCGCCACGAGCCACCGCTGGCGAACGGAGGAGCGATGGGAGCGGCAATGCCAGCCACCGGAGGGGACACCGCCGCCGTTGGTCGCGGCCGGCCCCGGATCGCCACCGCGCCGGTCAACTGGATCAACGCCGACTTGGCGGACTGGTCCCCGGTCCTCCCGTTCGAGGCGCTGCTCGACGAGATGGCAGCGGCAGGCTACGAGGCGACCGAGTACGGTGCGGGCTTCCCGCGGCAGCCGGAGGCGCTGCGGGCGGCCCTGGAGGCGCGGGGCTTGACCCTCTGCGGCGTCTACTACCCGCTGCCGCTGCTCGACCAGGAGCGGATGGCGGAGGCCCACCTCACTTTGGCCGAGCTGGTCGCCCTCTTCGCCGCGGTCGGCTGCCGCGACGTCAACCTGGCGATCGCGGCGACGCCGGAGCGGATCGCCCTCGCCGGCCAGGTCCCGGCCGACGGCAGCGCCGGGCTCTCCGACGACCAATGGCGGCGGGCGAGCGAGCACCTGAACAAGGCCGGGGCGATGGCGGCGGGGCAGGGCGTCCGCGCCCACTTCCACCACCACGTCGGCACCCACGTCGAGACCCCGGCCGAGATCGAGCGCCTGCTGGCCGAGACCGACTCCGCCCTGATCGACCTCTGCTACGACTGCGGGCACCACGCCTACGGCGGCGGCGACCCGCTCCCCTTCGTCGCCCGCCACCGGTCGCGGATCGGCTACGTCCACCTCAAGGACGTCGACCCGGTCGTCCTGGCCGAGGCGCGCCGCCGCCGGCTCGGCTTCCACGAAGCGCTGCGGGAGTTCGTCTTCTGCGAGTTCGGGCAAGGCATGGTCGACATCCCGGCCGTCGTCGCGACGCTGGTCGAAGGGAGCTACCGGGGCTGGCTGGTGGTCGAGCAAGACACCACCCCCCGGCCCCCGACCGAGAGCGCGCGCGCCAACCGCGAGTTTCTCCGCGACCGCTGCGGTCTCTAGTTCGACGCTCCGAAGCCCGCCGTGCCTGGAAAGCCGGCACTCCACCACCCAGGATCGCCGAACCCACCACCGCGACACCGCCCGCCCGGCCCCGCCGCCGCACCCTAGACCCACCCCCCTCAGTCTCACCAGACCGCCACCATCCAATCCTTACCCATCCTTACCCACTACCTACTACCCACTGCTTCGTCGTCCACCAGGAGGTAAACCGTGGCAACCGTCCGACTGACCATGGCGCAGGCGGTCGTCCGCTACCTCTCCCGACAGCAGGTCGAGCGGGACGGTCGAGAGCAGCCCTTCTTCGCCGGTGTCTGGGGCATTTTCGGCCACGGCAACGTGGCCGGGCTGGGGCAGGCGCTGGAAGAGCAGAGCGACGAGCTGCGGTTCCATCGACCCCAGAACGAGCAGGCGATGGTCCACACCGCGATCGCCTACGCCAAGATGAAGAACCGGTTGCAGACCTTCGCCTGCACCTCCTCCATCGGCCCGGGCGCCACCAACATGGTCACCGGGGCGGCCACGGCCACCGTCAATCGCCTGCCGGTCTTGCTGCTACCGGGCGACATCTTCGCCTCCCGCCGCCCCCACCCCGTCCGCCAGCAACACGAACACACCCGCAGCCCCCACATCAGCGTCAACGACTGCTTCCAGCCCGTCTCCCGCTTCTGGGACCGGATCAACCGCCCGGAGCAGATCCTCTCCAGCCTGCCGGAGGCAATGCGGATCCTGACCGACCCGGCCGACACCGGCGCCGTGACCGTCGCCCTGCCGCAGGACGTCCAGGCCGAGGCCTACGACTACCCGGCGGAGTTCTTCGAGCGGCGCGTCCACCGGGTGCCGCGGACGGTCGCCCCCGAGTCGGAGCTGCGGGCCGCCGCCGAGTTGGTCCGGGGCGCCGAGCGGCCGCTGATCGTGGCCGGGGGCGGGGTGATCTACGCCGAGGCGACCGCGGCCCTGGCCGACTTCGCCGACGAGCTCGGCATCCCGGTCTGCGAGACGCAGGCGGGCAAGGGCGCGCTCCCCTGGAACAACCCATGGAACGCCGGGCCGCTCGGCTCCAACGGCGGGCTGGCGGCGAACCGCCTCGCCCGCGAGTCAGACCTGATCATCGCCGTCGGCACCCGCCTCTCCGACTTCACGACCGCGTCCCACACCGCCTTCCAGCACCCCGGCGTCCGCTTCCTCGGGATCAACGTCGCCGCCAAGGACGCGTTCAAGTTCGGCGCCTTCCCCCTCGTCTGCGACGCGCGGGAGGGGCTCGACGGGCTGCGGCGCGTTCTCGGCGGCGGGGGGTATCGAACGGCGGCGGGGTACGGCGATCGAGTCGAAGGACTGAAGGCGGAGTGGGACGCGACCGTCGACCGGCTACGGGCAGGCGAACCGGGAGCGGGTATGACCCAAGCTCAGGCGATCGCCCTCGTCAACGACGCGAGCGAGCCGCGCGACGTCGTCGTCTGCGCAGCCGGCAGCATGCCGGGCGACCTGCTCAAGCTCTGGCGACCCGTCGACCCGAAGGGGTACCATCTCGAGTACGGCTACTCGTGCATGGGCTACGAGATCGCCGGTGGTCTCGGCATCAAGCTGGCCGACCCGTCGCGCGAGGTTTTCGTGATGGTCGGCGACGGCAGCTACTTGATGATGCACACCGAGTTCGTGACATCGCTCCAGGAGGGCAAGAAGCTGGTCGTGATCGTCGTCGACAACGGCGGCTTCGGCAGCATCCGCGGGCTCCAGTTGGGGAGCGGCTCCCCCTCCTTCGGCAACGAGCTGCGCGCCCGCGACCCGGCCAGCGACCGCCTCGACGGCGAGCCGCTGGCGGTCGACTTCGCCCGCAACGCCGAGAGCCTCGGCGCGCTCGCCTTCCGCGCCGAGAGCGCGGACGAGCTCCGCCAGGGGTTGGAACGGGCTCGACGGGCACCGCGAACGGTCGTCATCCACGTCCCGATCCGCAACCGGTCCGCGGTGCCGAGCTTCGAGAGCTGGTGGGACGTGCCAGTGGCCGAAGTCTCCGGTCAGCCGGGGGTGACCAAGGCCCGCGCCGCCTACACCGAGGCGGTCGCGGACCAGCGCTTCTTCGGCTGATCCGCGCCGCCCCAACGTGGCGGACGCCCGCTAGTCGGCGGGAACCGCCGCGACGGCCGCCCCGATCCGGTCGAGCGCCTTTTGCAGGTTCTCCTCCGAGTTGGCGTAGGAGAGACGCAGGTAGCCTTCGCCCTGGTCGCCGAACGCGGTGCCCGAGAGGGCGGCGACGCCGTGCACGTCCAGCAGCCGGTCCGCGAACTCCTTGCTCGACGACCCGGTGCCGGTGATGTTCGGGAAGACGTAGAAGGCCCCCTTGGGGGAGAGGCAGGAGATGCCGGGGATCGCGTTCAGCCCAGCGACGATCAGGTCGCGCCGGCGGCGGAAGGCCGCGACCATTGCCCGCGCTTCGTCCTGCGGCCCGGTCAGGGCCGCCAGCCCGGCGCGCTGGATGGCGACCGCGGTGCAGGAGACGCTGTTGACCATCAGCTTGGCGACCTGGGTCGCCAGTTCGGTCGGCATCAGCCCGTAGCCGAGCCGCCAGCCCGTCATCGCGTAGGTCTTCGAGAAGCCGTCGAGGATGATCGTCCGCTCGGCCATGCCCGGCATCGTCGCGATCGAGACGTGCTCCCCCTCGTAGAGCATCTCGCCGTAGATCTCGTCGGCCAGCACGACCAGATCGTGCTCGACGGCGAGGGCGGCGATCGCCTCCAGGTCGCCCCGGTCGAGGACGCCGCCGGTCGGGTTGGCCGGGCTGTTGATAATCAGGAGGCGGGTGCGGGGGGTGACGAGGGAGGCGAGTTCCGCGACGTCGAGCCGGAACTCGCGTTCCTCGCGGAGGGGGATCGGCACGGCGCGGGCGCCGACGAAGTCGATCATGCTCCGGTAGATCGGGAAGCCGGGGTCGGGGTAGATCGCCTCGTCCCCGGCCTCCAGCAGCGCCAGGATGACGAAGAACATGATCGGCTTGCCGCCGGGGGTGACGACGACCTGCTCCGGCCGGTAGTCCGTGCCGCGCGTGCGGTTCATGCGGTCGGCGATCGCCTGCCGCAGCTCCGGCAGGCCGGCGGCCGGACCATAGTGGTGCCACCCCTCGCTGAGCGCCTCGCGCCCGGCCTCGACGATCGCCGCCGGCGTGTCGAAGTCCGGCTCCCCGATCTCGAGGTGGACGACGTCCCGCCCTTCGGCCTCGAGGGCTTTGGCCCGGACCAAGACCTCGAAGGCAGTTTCGGTGCCGAGCCGGCTCATCCGCGTCGCGAGCTTCATCCCGTCCTCCCTTGCGTCCCGCCGCCGGGCGCCCGTGCGATGGCCGCTTTGTAGCGCGTCCGGCCGCGCGGGGCAACGGCCGCCGCCGGCCGAGCCGTGCCTCCCCCACCGCGCTCCCAAGGGAATGTCGCGGCTCGGGGAGTCGCGCCCCGTTGACGGCCCACCCTTCGACCGGTACCGTCCGGTTCAGGAGCGCAACTCCTCGGCGGAGGGACCTGAGTGGCGGTGGCGGATTCGACCTGGGAATACCGAGTGCTCGCCGGCGCCGATGAGGACGCCCTGGGGCGACTCGGCCGGGAGGGATGGGAGCTCGTCGCCGTCGTCGGTGGCGCGGGAGGCGAGCCGGCGGGCGCGACCTGCTACCTGAAGCGTGCTGGACCGGCGTTCCGCGAGCGGGTCACCGTCGAACAGCGGCGGGCCTACCTGGATGGCCTCGCCGGCGCGACGAGAGAGGACGGGGAGTGAAGCGCGAGGGCATCCTCCACCCCGCGCTGGCCCACCTGCTGGCGAGCAGCGGTCACACGGACTTCTTCACCGTCTGCGATCGCGGCTTCCCCGTCCCCACAGGGCCGGAGCGGATCGACCTGGCGTTGGTCGACGGCATCCCGACCGTCCTCGACGTCCTGGCGGCGGTCGCCGCCGAGTGGAGCATCGACCGGCTGCTGATCACGGAGGAGATGCGGCAGGTGAGCCCGAACCGGGTCGCCGAGCTGCGCGGTCTCCTGCCCGGCGTTCCCCTGGAAGTCGTAACTCATCTGGAGTTGAAGCGGCTCGCCGCCGGGGCCAAGGGGACGGTGAGGACCGGCGACACCTGCCCATACGCGAACGTCATCGTCGTCTCCGGGTAGACCCAGCCGGCGCGGCCACCTTTGGGAGGGAGCGATGTTCGGCGCTGGCTTCGCCACCCTGATCTTCCTCTTCTACCTCCTCCTCCTCATCCTGGCGATCGTGCTCGTCGTCCAACTCATTCGCTTGGTCGCCGTCCTGACCGCGTTGCTCCAGCAGCGGGTCGCCGCCGAGGCTCGCCGCGTCAGCCGCCGCGGGTCCCGGATCGCGGCTGACGACCTGCTGATCGACGAGACCGGAATCTAAGTAGGTAGCCAATCGAACTTGGAGGTGTGGAGCCCGCAGCGGCGGCGGCGGTCCTCCGCGCTCATGCCGTCGAGCCAGGCGACGGCGCGCGCGGCGAGGTC
>JBBSNJ010000104.1:0-8007 GCA_038232775.1 Thermomicrobiales bacterium | reverse complement strand
GTCGATCGCGTCCCGGCGACGCAGGTCGGCCAGGACGTCGTCGAACGAGGAGGAGAGCCCTCGCTCCCGCAGCTCGCGGTGCCGCCGTCGGGCGCGCACTTCGGGGCTCGCTTCGAGGAAGACCTTGACACCGGCGTCCGGCACGACCACCGTCCCGATGTCCCGTCCGACCATCACCACTGCCCCCCCGGCGGCGATCCGCCGCTGGGTCGGGAGGAGCGCCGCCCGCACTTCCGGGTGCGCCGCCACCTGGGAGACGGCGGCCTCGACCGCCTGGTCACGGACATCCCAGGTCACGTCCTCGCCGTCGAGCAGCACGTCGTAGAGGCGCCCATCGGGCGACGACGGGGGAGCCACGTCGATGTGGCGTTCACCCGCCAGCTCCGCCAACGCCGGTCCGTCGTCGTAGGGCACACTATGGCGCAACGCGGCCAGCGTCACGGCCCGGTACAAGCTCCCAGTGTCGAAGAGCATCGCCCCCAAACGCTCGGCCAACATCCGAGCGACGGTCGATTTCCCGGCCGCGGCCGGCCCGTCGACCGCGATCACGCGGGCGTGGTCAGCGCTTGCGGCGCCGAGGGGATGGTCGGTCGGACGGGGTGCCCCGTCGCCGCGGGGCACGGGGAGCGCCCCCACCACGGCGCGGGTGGTCGTCGCGCCGCGGTCCCCGCCCCCCTCCCCGCCGGTCGCCGTCGTCGGTGCGTCCCGGTCCCTTGTCTCGGTCCCGATCCTGGTCCCGGTCCTCTCTCCGCTCCGGCCAGCGACGAGGTGGGCCGTCGCCCGTGGGCGGCGCCGGACGACCGCCGGGGGCCGGTGGTTCCCCTTGCCGACGTCGATCACGCCCGGTCGCGGGCGCCCCCGGTTTCGGCTTCGCTCGATTGTCCGGTCGCCGTTCCGCCCCACGCTCGAACTCCACCCGCTGTTCCGACCGCCGCCCGTCGTCCCGGTCTCCGCGACCCTTGCCTCGCCGGTCGTCCCGGTTCCGTCCCCGATGGTTCGGTTCCCGTCCGCCGTCTTGATCCCGGCCTCGCCCGCCTGTCGCTTGCTCGGGAGGGATCGGACCAGCCGGAGCGCGAACCCCGAGCGCGGCCTCGACGCTTCGAGTCGACCATCGCGGGCCACCGCCGGCGCGCGGGCGAGAAGGGTCGCCGCCCCGAACTCCGGAGGAGCGGCTCCCGCTCTGGGACTGACGTCCCCGCTCTTCCTGAGCCCGGCCCCGACCGGGAGGCTGATCCTCCCCGGTGGGCCGGGCTCGGTCGCCGCCCCGATCGTGCTCCGCGTCGTCCTGGCGTCGTCCTCGGCCTCCGGCCGCCGCCGCTCGAACCGGCCCATCGCCGATGCGGGGCACGATGCGACGCCGCGGCTTCGTCGGCGATTGCGCCGTTGTCCCCCAGCTCCGGGACGACGTCGCGGGCCGGTGGAGAGCGGTGGGCACCTCGTCCCGATCGAGGTGGAGCGCCTCCAGCAGCGTCCGCACCTCCCCAGCGGTGAGTTCGCGCGAGCTCCCGACGGAGATGCCCGAGACGGCGAGCGGTCCGATCCGGACCCGGCGCAGGCGGGTGACGGGGATGCCCACCTCCTCCATCACCCGCCGCACCACCCGGTTCAGCCCCTCCTTGAGGGTGATCGTCAGCGCCAGACCTTCGCGGCTCTCCCGCAGCAGCCGGAACTCCTCTGGCACGACCCGGTGCCCGTCGATCACGACGCCGTCCCGCACCCGCTGCAAGGCAGCGTCGGGCGGACGACTGAGGGTGAGGACGTGGTACTCCTTCGCCAGCCCGTAGCGAGGATGCATCACCCGGTTGGCGACGTCACCGTCGTTGGTCAGGAGCAGCAGGCCCTCGGTGTCGCGGTCGAGCCGACCGACTGGATAGATCCGCTCCCGGACGTCGACCAGGTCCATGACCGTCCGCCGGTCCCGCTCGTCGCTGGTCGTCGTAATGTAGCCCCGCGGCTTGTTGAGCAGGACGTAGCGCGGTTCCTGGGCACGCAGCAACGTCCCATCGACTCGGATCTGGGCCGAGCGCGGGTCGACCTTGGTCCCGAGCTCGGTGACGACCTCGCCGTCGACCGAGACGCGGCCAGCCTGAATCATCCCCTCCGCGCGGCGGCGGGAGGCGACACCGCGGGCCGCGAGGACTCGCTGGAGGCGCTCGCTCGACTCGATCTCGGTCCCTCCTCGCTCGGCAGGCGGCGGCATGAACGCCGTCCGCAACTCGACTAGGCCGCTTGGAGTACCGGCCGCTCGGACAAGAAGTCGGAACCGACGAAGAATAGCACTTGCCCGACCGGCTGGTCTGGCTTCGCCGCGGGCCCGAGCTGCAAGCGATAGCGCAGCTCGTCGGCCCTCCCGCTCGGCACCACCAGCGCTGGCCCGGTCGGCAGCGTCGTCTCCCAGACCGCGAGCTCGTCGCTCAACCCCGCCAACGCTTCCCCGTCGGTCGGATCCAGCCAGCGGTAGTCCTCGTCGGCTGCCGCCAGCAGCCGGCGGACGTCGTCGAAGCGGGCCGGGCTGGTGCGGACACCCGCCTCGTCGATCACCGTCTCGCTGCCGAGGACGGTCGCGATCACCCGGTTGCCGCCGATCTCGACGGCAGTGATCAAGCAGCCGCCGGCGTCGGGGGTCGTCCCGGTCTTCACGCCGCTGACCTTCCCCTCCAGCAGCAGGTCGTTCGTCGTGTTGATCTGGTAGCCACCCGGCACGATCTCCGACGGCAAGAGACCGCTCGGGGTCGAAACGATGTCGGCGAACGTCTCGTTCTCCATCGCCCGGGCGGCGAGGAGCCCGAGGTCGCGAGCCGAGGAGTAGTGGTTGCCGGGATCGTCGATACCCGTCGGGTTCGCGAATCGGGTGTTGACCAGCCCCATCTCGGCCGACATCCGGTTCATCTCGGCGACGAACGCGTCCATCGCGGCCTCAGGGGCCGGTTCCCCACCGAGCAGATCGCCGCCGACGACGCGAGCGAGGGCGCGGGCGGCGTCGTTGCCCGAGGGGATCAACAGGCCGGCCAGGAGATCGCGTACCGATAGCCGATCGCCCGATTGGAGCCCCAGCTCGCCGACGTGCGACTCGGTGAGGTCGACCTGATCCTCGGGAACGATCTCGACGATCTGGTCGAGGTCGGCCCGCTGCAGCACCACCAGCGCCGTCGCCACCTTGGTCAAGCTGGCAGGAGCGCGCGGCTCGTCGGGCTCCAGGGCGTAAAGCTCGGTCCCGACCGACGCGTCGAAGACGAAGGCGGCCTCGGCCGAGATGGACGGCGGTGCCGGCGCCGCGAACGGATCGCCGACGGCGACGACTCCGTTGTCGGCGCGCTCCTGCTCGAAGCCGCGGGTCGCCGAAACACCAGCCAAGAGCGCGAGCAGGAGCGCCGCCACGGCAGTCAAGGAGCGGCCCAGCCGGGGTCGACGAGGGAGTGGTCGGTGGTTGGCACGCCGCTGGGCGCGCTGGCGCAGGCCAGCACTCCGCTCGGCGGCGGTCGCGGTCTTCGAGGCCGGCATCGTCGTCACTCCCCCAATCCAGTTCTAGTATACGTTCGCCGCCGCGGGCGCTGCGAGCGGCGCAGCGCACCGCCGACCTTCGCCTCGAGCGTCGATGGGCCCCGGTTGATCCTCATTTCCGAACGAGCATTCTTCAACTCCTCGCAGAACGGCCGGACCCGCATTGATCGAGGGAGTTCGGGAGGCGATCGACGCAAGGGTGCCGCTCTCGGGTAATGGTTAATGGTGCTCCGCTCCGCCGAGAATGACCGGACCCGTCTTCAGCGCGGCGGCGAGGGAGGGCTCGGGTACACTAACCCCACGCCCGAACGAGCGCCCGCGGCTGGCGCGGCCAGGCTCCGCGGGAGCCGGCGCGCGGCGAACGACCGAGGAGACGGACACGAGCGGATGACGATACGGTTGGCGGCAATCGGTGACCTCCACGTCCGGGCCCGCGGGCCGCTGCCCGTCGGCGACGACCTCGCGGCCCTCGGCGCGACCGCCGACGTCCTGGTCGTCGCCGGCGACATCACCGACGGCGGCCGGCTGATCGAGGCCGAGCGGGCAGCCGAACTCCTGGCCGCCGCCGGCCTCCCGGTCGTCGCCGTGCTCGGCAACCACGACCTCCGCACCGTCCGCCGACGTGCCTTCCGCCGGGTGCTGGAGCGGCGAGGGATCGCGCTCCTTGATGGCGAGGGGACGACCCTCCGCACCCCGGCCGGTCGAGAAATCGGGATCGCCGGCATCGGCGGCTGCGGCGGCGGCTTCTGGTCGGGCGCCGGCCCCGAGACGATCCACCATCGCGCTTCGCACGCGCTCGCCCTCCGCTCGCGACGAGAAGCGACCCGGCTCGACGCGGCGCTCGCCGCCCTCGGCGGCGAGGTCAGGGTCGTGGTCACCCACTTCGCCCCGACCTCCTCGACCCTCGGCCGCGAACCGCTGGCCAAGTACTGGATGCTGGGCAATGCGGAGTTGGGCCGGGTGATCGACCGCCACCGGGTCGACCTGGCCCTCCACGGGCACGCCCACCTCGGCAACGCCACCGGCCGGACGGCGGGCGGGACGCCGGTGCGGAACGTCGCCCTCGCGGTCGAAGGCGGCGTCGCCCTCTTCCTGCTCGATCAACCCGTCGCCCGCGCGGAGGATTGTCCCGCCGAGCCCGGAACGGTGGCCGAGGGGGTGGCGTGAGCGCCTTTCCAGGCACCAAACCCGGCGCCGCGGCGTTGACCGGCGTCCGACGAGATGGCCCGATCCGACTCGACTTGGTCGGAAACCCCTACGGTCCGTCCGTCCACGTCTTCGACGCCTTGGCCGCCTGCGACGGCCTCCATCTGCCAGCGGAGGGGGCGGAGGAGCGGCTCCGCGACCGCCTCGCGGCGATGGTCGGCGTACCGCCGGCCTGGCTCCTCCTCGGCAACGGGATCGACGAGCTGCTCGACGTCCTCCTCCTCTGGCGGTGCGACCGCGATCCGGTCGTCCTCTTCCCGCCGCACGAGCCCGCTTTCGACGCGCTCTGCCGCCGTCACCGAGCGGAGGCCGTCCCATTCCAGCGCGCGCCCTCCTTCGCGCTCGAGCTCGATCCGATGGCGGCGGCCGACCTGCCGCCGACGGCGCTGGCGCTGATCGCCTCCCCGAACGACCCCACCGGCACGCCGCTGGGCGCGCAGGAGGCAGTCCGCCTCAGCCGCGCCTGTGATCTGCTAGTCGTCGATGAACGGCACGGCGCCTACAGTGGTCGGACACTCGTGCCACTAGTCCGCGAGTTCGAGAACGTCGTCGTCCTCCAGACCCTCGAGACGTGGGCCGGGCTCGCCGGTTTGCCGCTTGCCTATGCGATCGCGCCGCCGAAGTTGATCGCCGAGCTGGCCCACCTTCGGCCGGCGCGGGGGGTGGCGATGGGCGCCGTGGTCGCCGCCGGCGCCACCCTTGACGACCTGCGCCGAGTCCGGACCACGGTCCAGTGGGTCCGGCAGGAACGTTCCCGCCTCTACCGCACCCTGCGCAAGCTGAACCTGGTCCGTCCCCTCCCCTCGTGGGCCAACTTTCTGCTGGTCCGGGTCGAGCGGGGGGAGCGCGACGGGATCATCGCCGCCCTCTCCCGCCGCGAGATCGGCGTCTACCGGCCACCGCAACCGGAGCTCGCTCCCTTCCTCCGAGTCAGCGCTGGTCGCCCGGAACAGACCGACGCCCTGAAGCAGGCGCTGATCGAGATCGCGGCCGAGCTCTGATTGGTACCGCGTTTTCCGGAACTCGGGAGAATTCTTCGCATCCCCGCGGCGGCAGCCAGCCCTCGCTCCCGGAGCGCGGGACAGGGGCAAAGGGAAGCTTGGTCGCGGACTGCCGGGGGACCACCCACGATCCGCCTGGATTCAGCATGATTCCCCAGGAGCCAGATGAGCCCCCTCGAGGGGGCTTCGTCGCTTTAGCCCGGTCCCTTCAGGGCCGGGCTCCGCCGATCCGCCGAGCGCCGAAGGGGTCGAACCCGATCCCCAGGGCACCGGAACCGACCACCCGGATTCTGTATTGGGCTCCGCCCATTGGGGAACGGCGCTACCCCGATCTCCTCCTCATCGGGCTGGAGAGGGGGCCGCGGCGCCCGCGGCGGCACCGAGCCCCGAGCGCTCACTTGGGCCGCGAATCAGACACCCCCAACGCCGCCCGCTGCGCCGCGAAAAGCTGGTCGAGACCCAGGCTCGCCAGC
The DNA here is from genome assembly GCA_038232775.1 of Thermomicrobiales bacterium. Classification (GTDB taxonomy): domain Bacteria; phylum Chloroflexota; class Chloroflexia; order Thermomicrobiales; family UBA6265; genus JBBSNJ01. Next base: position 1,826 of record JBBSNJ010000104.1, on the reverse strand, counting down.
GCCAGCAGCTCGTCGAGCGTTTCCGGGGAGAAGGGCTCCCCCTCGGCCGTCCCCTGGACCTCCACGAACCCCCCGGCGTCGGTCATCACTACGTTGCCGTCGACCTCGGCCCGTGAGTCCTCGGCGTAGTCGAGATCGAGGCAGGGCACCCCGCCGGCAACGCCGACGCTGACCGCCGCCACCGCCCAGCGCAGCGGGTCGCGCTTGAGCTTCCCTTCCCGCCGGAGACGGCCGATTGCCAGCGCCAGCGCGACGTAGCCGCCGGTGATCGCGGCGCAGCGGGTCCCACCGTCGGCCCGCAGGACGTCGCAGTCGATCACGATCTGCCGCTCGCCGAGGAGCCCGAAGTTGAGCGCGGCCCGCAGCGACCGCCCGATCAAGCGCTGGATCTCGACCGTCCTCCCCCCCTGCTTCCCTTGGACCGCCTCGCGCGGCGTCCGCTGCACCGTCGCCCGCGGCAGCATGGCGTACTCCGCCGTCAGCCAGCCCGTCCCTTTGCCCGCCAGCCAGCGCGGCACCCGCTCCTCGACCGAGGCGGCGCAGAGGACTTGGGTGTCGCCCAATCGGATCAGGGCCGACCCTTCGGCGTTCGGGACGGCACCGGGGACGATCTCCAGGGGGCGGAGTCCTTCGGCGCCCCGACCAAAGCTGCGGGATGGCGGCATCGGCACTCCATCTCATACCCAATGCGGCTGAATACACGGGCTTCGTCTCCCCCTCTCCCGCTGCGGCAGGAGAGGGGGTGGGGGGTGAGGGCCGGCGCCGCGGACACCCCGATTCACCCGAAGTTCGTACCAGCGGCGGCGAGTCGAACGTTCAATCAGACGGTCCTTCTCCACCACGGGGAGAAGGAGACCCTCACCCTCCACCCCGCCCCCGCCGAGGCGTGGTCGGAGGCGGGTCCGCGGCCGAGGGAATCGCTTGACGGCTCGGAAGCGGTCACTCCCTGATCGCATCATACGGAATCCGGGTGATCAGTTGCGTTGGCCGGGAAGGAGCCCTCACCCCCGGCCCCCTTCCCCCTGTCCCGTGCGCGGGAGGGGGGAGACGTTCCCAGTCCCGATAGCGAGGTGATTCGACCGGATTCCCTATCAGGCCTTCGGCGGGCGGTCGGGGTCGAGGGGAGGGTCGGTGCCCTCGGCGTAGACGCGGCGGACCTCGTCCAAGCGCTCTCCAAGGCGGGCCTCGAAGCCGCGATCGGTCGGAGTGTAGTACCGCCGCCCAGCCAGGTTGTCCGGGAGATTCTGCTGGCCGACGACGCCCCCGGCGAAGTCATGGGCGTACTTGTACCCCCGTCCGTGCCCGGCCTGGGTCATCAGCGCGGTCGGGGCGTTCCGGAGGTGGAGCGGGACCGGCTCGTTCCGGGTCGCCGCTACGTCCTCGCGGGCGGCGCCGTAGGCCCGGTAGAGCGCGTTGCTCTTTGGGGCGAGCGCGAGGTAGGCGGCGAGCTCGGCCAAGGCCAGGGCACCCTCCGGCAGACCGAGAAAGTGGACCGCCTGCTGGGCGGCCATCGCCAACGGCAACGCCTGGGGGTCGGCCAGGCCGACGTCTTCGGAGGCGAAGCGGACCAGACGGCGGGCGACATAAAGCGGGTCGTCGCCCCGCTCCAGCATCCGCGCCAGCCAATAGAGCGCGGCGTCGGGGTCGGAGCCGCGGAGCGTCTTGTGCAGCGCCGAGATCGCGTCGAAGTGGTCGTCGCCCCTCTTGTCGTAGGTCGCCGCCCGGCGGTGGGCCGCGGCTTGGACCAGGTCGGACGTGATCGAGCGGTCCGGCCCGACGCCGGCGGCGGCGAACTCGAGGGTATTCAGGGCGAAGCGGGCGTCGCC
>JBBSNJ010000103.1:0-8033 GCA_038232775.1 Thermomicrobiales bacterium | reverse complement strand
CGCGCCCGCGCCCGCTCGCTGGAGGACGTCTACTTCGGCAACGTCGCGACGAACGGCACCAGATCGACCCCCAGCGCCGCCGAGAGGGAACCCGTTGCTCTCGCCTGAAGCGGTTCCGCCATCGGCCGCCGACCAGTTCGGCGAGATCTACGACCGCGGTTACCAGCACTACGACGGGGCTCGCCTAGGACGTCGCCACGCGATCGGTGCCCTCGTCCTCTACTCGATGAAGCGCGGGCTCGGCATCAAGAAGGGGATCGGCGCCAAGATCATCCCGATCGTCCTCTACGTCAGCGTCTTCTTGCCGGCGATCGTCGGGATCGGCGTCCGCGCCTTCGTGCCCGACGCCGACATCATCGACTACTCCACCTTCTTCGGCATCATCTTCCTGATCGAGGGGATCTTCGTCGCCACCATCGCCCCCGAGATGCTCTGCGGCGACCGCCGCGAGAACGTCCTCCCCCTCTACTTCTCCCGCGTGATCACCCGCGCCGACTACCTCCTGGCCAAGCTCGGCGCCGCCTCCCTGCTGACCTTAACCGTCTCCCTCGTCCCCGCCGTCATTCTCTGGCTCGGCTTCCAGCTGCTGGAGGACCGACCGCTCGTCGCCATGCGCGACAACCTCGGCGACCTCGGCCGGGTCGCCGTCGCCGGCGTCATGATCGCCCTCTACCTCGGCGCGATCGGCCTCGTCATCTCCTCCTTCACCGGCCGCAAGAGCATCGCCGTCAGCATCATCGTCTTCGGTTTCCTGATCAGCGAGGGGCTGGCGACTGCCCTCACCGTCGCCCTCGCCGACGATAATCCACTCTATCGCTTCATCTGGTGCCTCAGTCCGACGCAGACCGCCTCCGGTCTGGTGACCGGGCTGTTCGACCAGACCTCGTCCAATGAGGCGGTCGGGCTCTGGTTGATCCTCGGCGTGATGGTCGCGGTTGTCCTGATTTGCTGGGTGGTCATGTATCTGAGGTACGTGCCGAATGACTAAGACCTTGCCGGAGCGCCCCCGGTCGACAGTGTCCACGCCGCGAGTTGAGCCCGACTCGACGGCCGCGACCGCGGCTCCGGCAAAGCAGCCTGTCCCCGGCCTCGGCGCCGGCCAGCAGCCGAGCATCGCCTTCGAGCACGTCTCCAAGTGGTACGGCGACGTCGTCGCCGTCTCCGACGTCTCCTTTGGGCTCGCCCCCGGTGTCACCGGCCTGCTCGGCCCGAACGGCGCCGGCAAGTCGACGATCCTCAAGTTGATGGCCGGTTTGCTCGCCCCCTCGACCGGTCAGATCGCAATCCTCGGCCAGCCGACCCGCGGCCGGCCCGCCGCCTACCGCCGCCTCGGGCTCGTCCCCGAGCAGGAGCAGCTCTACCCCCACCTCACCGGTCGTGAGTTCGTCCGCCTCAACGCCATCCTGCAGAAGGTTCCCGACCTCGGCGCCGCCACCGACCGCGCCATCGCCCTGGTCGAGATGGAAGAAGCGGCCGGTCGCCGCACCGGCGGCTACTCCAAGGGGATGCGGCAGCGGATCAAGGTCGCTGCCGCCTTGGTCCACGACCCCGAGCTGCTGCTCCTGGACGAACCGCTCAACGGCACCGACCCCGTCCAGCGGGCCGCCCTGATCGCCCTCATCCGTCGCCTCGGCGCCGCCGGTAAGACGGTTGTCGTCTCCTCCCACGTCCTGGTCGAGGTCGAGCGCTTCGCCGCCAACATCCTCGTCGTCGTCAACGGCAAGCTCGCCGCCGCCGGCGACTACCGCGCCATCCGGGAGAAGATCGACCAACACGACCACGCCGTCCGCGTTCAGGCCGACGACCCCCGGCGCCTCGCGGCCGCCCTGATCGCCGATCCCGCCACCCGCTCGATCCGCCTCGAAGACGACCGCCGCGTGATCGCCGAGACCAACGACGTCCGGGCCTTCTACCGGGCAGTCCCCGTAGTCGCCCGGCGGGAGGGGATTCGACTCTTCGAGGTCCAGGCCGTCGACGAGTCCCTGTCGGCGGTCTTCGCCTATCTGGTGGAGCGGTAGATGGTCGGGGCGCTCGTTACCGGTCAAGGGAAGAGCCGGCCGGACTCGGCTTCCCCCCCACATCTTGGTTCACTTCCGGCGTTTGGGGGAGCCGTCCGAGGCAGCTCGGCGCCCCGCCCTGCTCCGTCCTTTCCGAGGGGAAGCCGGCTGGCGCCGGAGCGGACGCCGGTCGCCGAGTTCCCACCGACCCCCCACCGCCGATCAGGAGAAGCCGTCTGATGGCCGACGCCCTCCTCTGGCGACCCCTGCCGATCTTCGCCCTGACCCTCCGCCAGTTCCTCGGCGGCAAGACGGTCCGGGTCGTCCTTGCGCTCGCCTTCATCCCCTGTCTCTTCGCCGCCGTCTACCTGATCAATAGCGATGTCGCCACCCCCTCCGACTTCCTGACCGAGCTGTTCCTGAACGTTTTGGTCGCCCCCACCCTCCTCCCGATCACCGTCCTCGTCCTCGCCACCGCCGCCCTCGGCAACGAGGTCGAGGACCGCACCCTCCCCTACCTGACGCTGAAGCCGATCAGTCGCCTCCGGATCGTGCTCGAGAAACTCCTCGGCGTGCTCGTGGTCGCCATCCCGGCCGTGGTCCTCGGCCTCCTCGCCACCGCCCTGATCGTCGCCCAGGCCGACGCCGGCCCGTCGCTGATCGAGCCGCAGCCGCTCGGCCCGATCGTCCGCGCGATGGTTCTCTCCGCCGCCGCTGGCACCGTCCTGATCGCCTCCGTCTTCCTCGCCGTCAGCCTGGTCGTTCCTCGCGCCCTCCTGTTCGGCATCGTCTACACCTTCGCCTGGGAGAGCCTCCTCGGCCGCTTCCTCCCCGGCATCCGGGTCGTCAGCATCCGCCACTACGTCCAGTCCATCTTCGTCCACCTCCTCGACGATCCGGTGGTCAGGCTCGAGAACGCCACCTCTCTCCGCGCCTCCCTGATCACCGTCGCGGTCGTCTCCGTGGTCGCGATCGCCCTCGCCGCCTGGCGGTTGCGCGCCATGAACCTCGAGTAGGTTCCAGCCAGGCGGCGAGCTTTCCGCGCTCGAGCGGCGTGACCGGGACGCCCTCGACCAAATCCCGCCTTGCTCACGGCGCACCCCGGTTCACGTGTGTGGTCGAAGCGGCCTCCCTCTGGTCGTCGCCTCTACCCCCTCCCCCGAGGAACCAGAGGCTCCGCTCGGAGTCGCTCGTTCGTCCGCCCCGCCGGCGACCCATCCCGCCTCCCAAGACCAGCCTCACCAAGAAGCGGCCGAGCCGTCCAACGGTTGGTGGGACTCCGGCGGCGAGCGACCGCTACCGGATCGGGCGATCGTCCTGGGACGGGGCGCTACGTCTCGTCGGGCCGCCTCGCGTCTATGCTAGAATCGGAGGCTGATTGAGACCACGCCCCTTCGACCGGGCGCTGGCCCTTTGCGCGTTGGCGAAGCGTCCGAGGCCGATGGCGGTCGATCGGATCGCATCAGGGAGCGTGACAAGAGCGATGAGCGACCTTTCCCTCTCCGCCGAGCGGCGGAACATCCTCGGCAAGAAGGTCAAGCAGCTGCGGCGCGTCGGCCAGCTGCCGGGGATCGTTTACGGCCCCGCGGTGCGCGAGACCGTCGCGGTCACGGTCGATCGCCGCACCTTCGACCGCTTCTACCAGTCGGCGGGGCACGGGACCCTCTTCACCCTCCGCTGGGGGGAAGGATCGCAAGCGGTCTTCATCCGCGAGGTCCAGCAGGACCCCGTCCGCCACGACCCGATCCACGTCGACTTCTTCGCGCCTCGGCTCGATCAGCCGGTCCGGGCGACGGTGCCGCTCGTCCTCCACCACCCCGCCGCCGACGCCGAAGGCGTGCTGACGCAGGTCCGGACGGAGGTCGAAGTCGAGGCCCTGCCGCGGACGATCCCGCACCAGGTCGACGCCGACATCTCCGGTTTGACCGCGGTCGGCGATGCGCTGCGCGTGGGCGAACTGACACTGCCCGAGGGGGTGACTCTGATCACCTCCGAGGACGAACTGATCGCCCAACTCTCGGCCGAGACGGTCGAGACCGCGGCGGAAGCGGCCGAGGCCGAAGCCGCCGGTGCCGAAGCCGGTGCCGAGGGCGAGGTCGAGGCGCCCGCCGAGACGTCGGACGATGCGAAAGCCACCTCCGAGGCGGAGGGCGACGGCGAAGACGGGGCTTCCGCCTAACGCCGGCCGGCCGTCCCCTCTCCGGAATCCAGTTCGACCGTTCCACCGTCGAAAGCTGGACGGCCTCCCCTCTCCCGGGCGCGGGAGAGGGGCCGGAGGTGAGGGCCGCACGCCGGAGTTCCGAAACGTTCGCCCTGGTCCCAGACCACTCGAACCAAAGGAACGCACGACGACCGGCCATTCTGGCCGGGCACGTTGTCAGACTCGAGACATTGGGCCCGTAGCAGTTACCCGGTCCGGCAACTTCTCCGACTTCGGGTGATGGCTGGGTTGCCGACTCCCCTCGTTTCCCTGTCCCACGTCGGCCCGAGGCGTCGGCGCGAAGGCAGCCTCCAATCAACGCCAGCGCCTCAATGCCGTTTCTTCAACGGAATCCGGGTGAATCGTGAGAAGTCCCCCGGCGGTCCGCCACCACGCTCCCCCTCGCCCCTGTCCCGCGCAACGGGAGAGAGGCCGGGGGTAAGGGCAGCTCTTCGGGTAGCTGAAGCTAGTACCCAAAGTTCGTATTAGCCGAAAGTTGGCGAGACGTTTTGCACCCGAAAGCGGTAGAAGATTCCATCTTCCAAAACACGGCAGCGACACTCAAGGATTCGTAGCGCGAGCGAGACTCTACCCACAGCAGCCCTGCTTACCCCGCCGCCGAGCCGCCCCACGCAGCCAATGCCCGCGGGGAGGCCATCGTCCACCCATCGATTCCCGCCCACGGCGGCGGCAGCGCGGCCTTCAGTCAAAAAGAGACCCTGGGGGAATAGACTTCCCTCAGAGTTCCGCCACCTCGTCGAATAGTTGGCCCTTAAAGGCGCCGGGGGCCAGTCCTTGCGGACCGACCCCCGGACGTCCGGGCATTGCGGCAATCGGGGCTAGAAGCCCGCGACCTCCACCGCAATGCCCACGAGACCGTGACTACTCATGGGCATCACCTCCTTTACCCTAAACGGAGATAATGTCGATACGGGCGGCCCCTCGCCGACCGTGGGCCAACAGTAGCACGAGACCCACCTGGAATCAAGAGCAACGACAGCGCTTTCGTTGCCCCGCGAACGCCCGGCCCTCCCGCACGCCGGGACCTCCCCCGTCACGGCTCCGGCGGCGGGATCACCAACGCTTGGCCGACCATCACTCGGTCTGGATTGTCGAGGTCATTGGCCTCGAGGATCGCCCCAGTCGAGACATCAAAGCGCTCCGCGATGCCGGAGACGGTGTCCCCCTCCGCGACGACGTAGGTGGCGGCGACCGGCGGTGGCGACGTCGGTCGGCGCTCCGGTCCCGGCGTGGCCGTCACGATCTCGAGGCGATCGGCCACGGTCGGCGGCGGGCTCGCCTGTCGGGAGCAGCCCGCGAGCAGGATCGCGATCACGGGCAGGAGCATTCTCGTGGCAGCCCAACTTCCCCCCGTGGCCTTCATCCCTGCCTCCCGCCGCAGGCCGACACCGTCGTCGCCCCCCGCGCTCAACGTTCAGCCCCCAATCTCTCTGACTTCGACCGCGATCAACCGTTGCCCGGAGAGCGACCAGCTCCGTTCGCTATACTACCTTCCAGGGTCGTCGCCTCCCCCGCACACGCGGGACGACGATCTAACTGGCTCGCTCCCGCTAGTCGTGATTCGCGGAAGACAGTGGTGGGCTCATACGGAGTCCGCTTGAACCGGCCCGCTACTGGAAGCGGGACGTGCTCCCCTCTCCCGCGCAGGGGAGAGGGGCTGGGGGTGAGAGCCTCTGGCGGGAAGCGGAAGCCTTCACCCGGACTCCGTTTCAGACGCGGGCGCCTGGCTGTCTCCCGCGGTCAATCCCACATCGAGTGCACGAACTACCGCGGTACGGCGAACCGAGGGCCTAACGGCCGGCAGGAGATCACCATGGAGACGGTCATCGCCGTGCGGGTTCTCCGGCCCTACGTGCTGGCGGTTACGTTCCACGACGGCCTGGTCCGGGAAATCGACGTCGAACCGTTGCTGAGCGGCGAGCGGTTCGCTCCGCTCGCGGACCCGGCGGTCTTTGCCCAGGCAAAGGTCGACCATGACTATGGCCGCGTGGTCTGGCCGAACGGCGCCGAGCTCGCCCCCGAGATCCTCTACCACGGCGACCAGAATCCCTACGCCGCCCACCCGCCCGACTCCGTGCTCGATGCCTTCTCGGCGGGCTCTGAACTCCACTGAATCTCACCACTGCCGGCAGAACGGTCCCCTCACGCCAACACTGACGATCGTCCAACCACCGACCGAGCCGAAGCGGCGAGCCCGCTCGCGCTCCCAGTCGCGACGGCGTCGGGTCCGCTCACCGAAAGGCGCGCGCCAGGAGCCGGAGCGTTTGGAGGCTGGCGAGGGCGCCTCGGCGGGAGACGAGGGCGGAGAGGGGGGCCGGGACGAGATAGCGGGCACCGGCTTCCACGTAATCCCCGAGCCGGGCGACGACCTGGGCCGGCGTGCCGACGATCGCCCCGGCGGCCTCGGCAAGCTCGGGTCGGACCGCCGCCAGCGCCGCCTCCAACTCGGCCCGCCCGTACCGCTCGGGCAGGAGATCGACGTAGCCGCGGAAATCGTCCCCGAACGGATGGCGCAGCCCGAGCGCCCGCCACCGCTCGGCGGGGACGAGCAGCCCGGCGAAGCGGATCGGCCGAGCGTCGAGCATCGATCGCGCCGCCCGCTCGCTCGCGCCGGCGACGAACTGCGCCTGGAGCGCCGGGACGATCGCGCCCGGGTCGCGGCCGGCATCGACCGCCGCCGTCCGTACCGCGGCCAGCCGCTCGGCGTAGCCGTCCGGAGAGAAGAGCCCGACCGGGTACCAGCCGTCGCCGTAGCGCCCGGTCAGACGCAGCATCCTCGGGCCGTGGGCACCCACCCACAGCTCTGGTTTGCGCCCGGAGGGGACCGGCAGATCGAATCGGGCGCCTTCGAGCCGGAAGTGGTCGCCGGCGAAGTCGAGGGCACCGTCCCCATCGTCGAGACAGCGGCGGATCACTGCCAGCGCCTCCTCCAATCGCGCAACCGGGGTGGAGAAATCGAGGCCGTACGGCTCGATGTTCTCGCGCTCGCCAGCTCCAACGCCAAGGATCGGCGGGCGCCGGGCGATGTGAGCAAGGGTCACCATTGCCTGCGCCAGGAGAACGGGGTGGCGGCGGATCGGCTCGGTCACGGCGACGCCGAGCCGGAGCCGGCCGGCGCGCGGTGCCAGCGATCCGAGCAGCGTCTGGAACTCGAACAGCTCGTGCGGGCTCCGACTGTTCCCGACCGTCCAACTCCAGTTCCGGTCCCAGAGGACAGAGGGTGTAAAGTCCTGGAGATGGTCCCAAACGAGGAACGAGTCGAGCCGCAACGCCCGCGCCAGCCAGAGTAGGCGATGCACGCCGGCCATCGGAGGCTTCGGTGGGACCGAGAGACCAACACGCACCCGCCGAATCGCGGTGCCCCCGTCGCCCTGTCTACGCGGCATCGGCGCCTCCACCGGTCGCTCCGGGACGTCCCAAATCCGTTGACCAATCGAACGTGCCCCTCGAGCTTTTCCGGCGCCGTGGCTGACCGATCACCCCCACCGCCGCCGACCTCCCCAGGAGAGGGACCCTCCTCGTGCGGAATCTGTTTCAACCGTTCCGCTCTCCGGAGTGGGCACGTCTCCCCTCTCCCGCGCACGGGAGAGGGGCCGGGGGGGAGGGCTTCCTTCCGGCAACCGGAAGCGATTGCCCCGATTCCGTCTCAGGGTTCGGGCCTCCGCCCTTCAGGACAGGCATGATACGAACCGCGGGCCAAGGGTGATACGGAATCCCAGAGAACCCTTCGCATTCCCGCGGCCGCAGCCGGGGCGGCACCCCCAACCCCACCACCACCCCCGGCGCCGGGCGGCGCGGCGCGGGCCACCCGCCGG
>JBBSNJ010000102.1:0-8071 GCA_038232775.1 Thermomicrobiales bacterium | reverse complement strand
GACGACCAAGGGGGACATCATCATCGGCAGGTAGATGATGAGGCGCAGACCATTGATCCCCGGCAGCCGACGGTTGAGGACGAGGGCGCAGAGGAGCCCCAGCATCAGCTCGACGGCCACCGCGGCCAGGGTGATCTGCAGCGTGACGCCCGCTTTCCGCCAGAAAACGGCGTCGGTGAGCAGATCGGCGTAGTTGCCGAGACCAACCCACGTCTTCTCGATGCCGAGGGTGTAGTCGAAGAGGCTGACGTAGAGGGAGTAGGCCAGGGGGAAGATGCTGAGCAAAACGAGATAGAGAACCGTCGGCCCGAACAGGAGCCACGGAAAGAGACGGTTGCGCCGCCCGAACCGGGAAACGGCGGCCGCCGTCGGGGCCGCGGTGTCGAGCGACGGGGCCTGGACCGTGGTGCTCATGCGAACTCCGAGAGACGCGGCAACGGCGGAGCCATGACCCGTCGCCGCGTCGCCACGTCAACGGCCGAGTCTCCGGCAAAGCGTCGGTGCCCCTCCCCTCGTCATTCCTCGATTCGTCAGGATGACGAGGGGGGAAAGGCGGTGCCGGCGGCGACCCGTTGCTACGACGCCGGCGGCGTCGCCGCGTTGGCCGGCTTGTCGGGGCTGGAGTCGTAGATCGCCTGCTGCTCGACGGCCGCGTCGTCCAGCGCCTCCTGAGGCGACTTGCGCCCGACGTAGGCCAGGTTCAGCTGCGTCTGGAGCGAGTTGAGCAGTTGCGCGTAGTCAGGGATGTTCCAGAAATCGCGGACGATCGGGATCTGCTCGACGAAGGACTGCTGCCATGGGAACTGGCCGGCGTCGCGGAGGTCTTTGCGCGGCGACTGGAAGCCGGAGCGGGGATCGTCCATGATCGCCTGCTGGATCTCCTTCGAGGCGAGCCACTGCAGGTACTGCCAGGCTTCGGCCTTCTTCTCGGACTGGGCGTTGATGCCGGAGCCCTGGGAACCGTACATCGCGGCTTGGCTCTGGGGACCCTTCGGCGAGGGGGCGAAGCCGATTTTGCCGGCAACGAGAGAGGTCTGCGGATCCTCGGCGGCGCCGCCGAAGAGCGGCACCCAGTTGAGGGCCATCGCCGCCTTGCCCTGGACGAGGGCGGCGAAGCGCTCGTTGATCGTCCAGTTGCCCGAGGCGGGGTCGACGCTCTTGTCGTCCTGGACCATGGCCCGCATCAGGTCGAGGGCGGCGACCGCCTCAGGGCTGTTGACGTAGCCCTCGGCGGTGTAGGTCGTCGGATCCCACAGCTCGCCGCCGTTCCCCCACATGATCGGCAGGAAGTCGGAGGTGATCCAGTCGCCCGTCCGGCTCCCCTGGAAGGCCATGCCGAAGACGCCGTCGCCGGTGGTCTCCTTGGCCACTTGGCGCAGCTCGTCCCAGGTCGTCGGCGGGGTCGAGATCAGGTCGGTGCGGTACCAGAGCGCCTGGCAGTTGATGCTCCAGGGGAGACCGTAGACGGGCGTCTCGGCGAAGGCGTCGAAGTTGCCGGCGGTCAGCTCGGCGTCGTTGGTCGGGTACTTGGCCAAGCGATAGGTCATCTCGGGGAAGAAATCGTCGAACTTCACGGTCGCCTCGGCGCTGCCGAGGAAGTCCGGGCCGTCGAGCCGCTCAAGGGCACCGAGCTGGACGAAGCCACCGATCCACTGGCTGTCGTAGTCGTAGATGTCGTACTGGCTGCTCTGCCCGGAGACGAGCTGCTTGATCTGCTGCTCGAGGAACTCGTACTGCGAGGCCTCGATGTTGACGGCGATCCCCGATTCTTGAGCGAACCGGTCGACCAGGTCCATCTCGACCGGCACCTGCGGCCAGGCCGGGGCGAGGACGTTGATCGTCGCGTTCTGGGCGACGGTGTGCCCCGGCCGCACCACCGACGGGATCGCCAGCGCAGCGGCGCCGGCCGAGGCCGCCTGCATCAGGCGGCGCCGCGAGAAGCCGATCGAAAGGATTCGCTCGCGCTGGTACGGGTGCTTGCGGGAACCCGACGTGCTCGACATGGTTCGCTCCTCCTCGTTTCATGGACCTGTGCGACCCCGGGAACCTCCCGGCCGGATCGGTCTGCGTCATCGCGCCGCATTCTTGTCCGTCCCCGACCCGCCTCCTCTCCCGCCTCGTCTCCGGCCGCGCGGCAAGCACTGATCACCGCCGACCGATAGCCGATAGCCGAGAACTAGTGGATGAACGGCCGCAGCACGTCCCGCGCCAGGTAGAAACCGCGTTTGACGAGCTCGTCGCTCCCCTCAAAGGCGCGGTCTTCGTGCTCGATGCTGACGACGTAGTCGTAGCCGATGGCGTAGAGGGCGGCCATGAAGCGGTCCCAGCGAACCTCCCCCAAACCGGGAAGACGCGGGATCTCCCAGCGGAAACCGCAGCCGAGGACGCCGTCCTGGTAGAGCATCTCCCGGTCGACTTCGAGGTCCTTGGCATGGACGTGGAAGATGCGATCCTTGAAGTCGGCGATCGGGCGCACCTCGTCGATGAACTGCCAGATCAGGTGGGACGGATCGTAGTTGAGCCCGAAGTTGTCGTCCGGCACAATCTCGAACATGCGATGCCAAATCGCGGGAGAGTAGGCGACGTTGTTGCCGCCGGGCCAGGTGTCGGGCCAGAGCATCGGGCAATTCTCGATCGCGATCTTCACGCCCCGCTCGCGCGCGTAGCGGACGATCGGCGGCCAGACCTGGGCGAACGTTTCCAGGTTCTGGTCGGCGCTCTTGTCCTGATCGGCGCCGGCGAAGGTGCCGACGATCTCGACGCCGAGGAGCTGGGCGGCGTCGATCACCCGCTTGAGGTGGGCGATCACCTCCGCCCGATGAGCCGGGTCGGGGTGGAGCGGATTCGGGTAATAGGCGAGGGACGAGATCTCCAGTCCGTGGCCGGCGAGGAGACCGGTGATCTGCTTTGCCCCGGCGGCATCGAGGTTGGCGACGTCGATGTGGCTGACGCCGCCGTAGCGGCGGTCCTTCTTGCCGACCGGCCAGCAGGCGACCTCGAGCATGCCGAAGCCGCTCTCGGCGGCCCAGCTCGCGATCTCCGGCAGGCCGGCGTTCGGCAAGGCCGCGGTCAGAAAACCAAGCTTCACGGTGCCTCCCTCACGATGCGGTAGTGGCGTGCCAGCGCGGTCTATCGGCATCCGAGATGCATCACGCGTCACCCCTCCGGAACATCGACCCAGGCGCCGGCCCGCGCGCTCCGCAGGATCGCGTCCCCGAGGCGGAGCGCGCGCACGCCGTCGGCAAAGGTCGGGTAGTCGGGGTCGGCCGGCGGCGAACCACGCTCAATGGCGCGATAGATCGCGCCGTAGAGCGCCTTGAAGGCATCGGCGAAGCCTTCGGCGTGGCCCCCGGGGTAGAACGAGGCCGAGCGTGCCTCCGGCCCCAGCAGGGCCGGGTCGCGCAGCAGCACCTCGTTCGCCCGGTCCCGGTGACCAGCCCACAACTCGTCCGGGCGCTCCGAGTTCCAGGCGACCGACCCTTGGGCGCCGTCGATCTCGAAGCTGAGGCGGTTCTTGCGACCGGCGCTGACCTGGGAGACGGTCAGCACGCCGCGGGCGCCGCCGCGAAAGCGGAGCAAGATGCTGGCGTAGTCTTCCGTGTGAATCGGGCGCTCCTCGTACTCGTCGGGCCGGAGCGCTTTGCCGGCGAACGTCTCGACCGGTTTCGTCGGCCGCTTGCGGACGGGGAGAAAGGTGGCGAAGTCGGCGCAGACGGCCGAGACCGTCTGGCCGGAGACGAAGCCGAGCAGATCGAGCCAGTGGGAGCCGATGTCGGCCACGGCCCGCAATTCCCCACCCAACGCCGGTTCTAACCGCCAGTTCCAGTCGGTCTCTTTCAGCAGCCAATCCTGCAAGTAGCCGCCGTGGATTTGGTAGAGCGGACCAAGATCGCCGGCACGAACCATCGTCCGCGCCTGCTGGCAGAGGGGGTAGAAGCGAAAGTTGAAGTTGACGGCGTGGACGACCCCCGCCGTCTCCGCCAAGCGGCGCAGTTCCTCCCCCTCGGCGGCGTCCATCGCCAGCGGCTTCTCGCAAACCACGTGCTTGCCGGCAGCGAGCACCTGGCGGACCATCGGCGCGTGCAGGTGGTTCGGGGTGGCGACGTGGACGCTCGTCAGACCGGAGATCGCCAGCAGTTCGTCCAGCGAGGCGACGGCGGGGACGCCGATCCTGGCCGCCGCCTGTCGCCCCCCCTCCGGCGACGACCCGACGAGCCCGACGACCTCGGCCCCGATCCGGCGCAGCGCCTCGACGTGCACCGGGCCGATGAAACCGGCGCCGACGACGCCGACGCGAGCGGGGGAAGGTTGCTGCGCCATCACCCCGTCTCCCACAGATCCCGGCGGGATCGGCCGTTTCTCGCATCGCGGCATTTCCCACCGCCGCAACGCTCGTTAAGTTCCGCGTTGACACGACCCGCCACGGTCCCCCCTCGTCGTACCTCAAGGCTCGGGCGCCATCCCCCACCCATTCGAGTCAGACGTCGCATCGGCGGCCCCGACCGGGCTGACCATTCCGCGAGACCGCGCGGCTACCGCGGCGTACGAGAAGCGCCCGGCGCCGCCACGGCTCCTCCGCGATCACCCTTCGGCAGCGCGAAGAACCCGACACGATCTAGCTCATCGGCCGGACGCCGATGTCGGCCATGATCTTCGCCGTCTCGCGGTAGGCCTCCCCCACCCACTCGACGATTTTGTCCGGCTCGGGCGAGTACTCGAGCTCGATCGAGACCGTCCCCTCGTAGCCGGTGTCGACGATCGCTTGCAAGTACTCCTTGATCGGGGTCTTGCCCCGACCAGCCGGCAGATCGCCGTGGACCTTGCCGTCGCAGTCGGAGAGGTGGATGTGGCCGATCATCCCCGTCAACTCCTTGACGTCGTCGAAGGAGGCGTCCGAGAGGTGGAGATGGGAGATGTCGGCGTTCGCCTTCACGACCGGATGGTTCACGTCGCGGATGAAGCGCGCCAGCTCGTGGACGTCCTTGACCAGGGCTTGCGTAAACGGCTCCAGCTCGATCACGACTTCGATTCCTTTGGTCTGGGCGTAATTGGCGAGTTCGCGGGTGCGGGCGACGGCCATATCCCAGATCGCCTCGTTCGGGAAGACCTCCCCGTCCCAGAAATACTCGCCGACCACGAGCAGGACGTTCTTGCCATCCAAACGCGCGCACTGGTCGACGTAGGCACGGCCGCGATCAACGGCGAAGCGCTGCACCGCCGGATTGAAATCGACGAAGCCGAACCCGACCATCACGCAGGAGCGGATCGGCAGCCCGACCTCCTGGCAGGTCCGCTTGATCAGCTCCCGCGTCGCGTCGTCGATGTCGAGCGGGTCCTCGAAGATGTCGTAAGTATCGAAGCCGATCTCCTTGGTCTTGCGGATTCCTTCTTCGAGGCCGACCTTGGTGCCGGCCCAGGTGGACGAGATCATGCCGAGTTCGAGCGATGCCATGCTGCGTACTCCTTCCTTGGAAAAGCCGGTCACGAGTGGGCAGTGGGCAGTGAGGAGTGGATGGCGGGGAAGGGAACGCGATCGCCAGCGCCCATTCGCGCGAGGTTCCCAACCCCGATCTGACCCGACGACGCCCACCGAAGCGGCCGACGGCGGTGGCCCGAGAAACACCGCACCCGTGCTCAGCCGGCTAGAGTCGGCTTCGTCGCCTCAGCCCGGTCCCTTTAGGGCCGGGCGGCAAGGCCCACCCGATCGCGTCCCCCCCACTCCCCACTCCATCAGTGCATCGTCCACCCTCCGTCGATCTGGATCAACTGGCCCGTGATGAACGAGGCGGCGTCGCTCGCCAGGAACGCGACCAGGTTGCCGACGTCCTCGGACGTGCCGCGCCGCTTGAGGCTCTGCGCCTCCAGGATCGCCTTCGTGTAGCCCTCGGGGTCGGGGTGGATCTTCTCGGCGTCGGTCGGGAAGGCGCCCGGGGAGAGGGTGTTGACCGTGATCGCGTCGGGGCCGACCTCCCGCGCCAGCGCCCGCGTCAAGCCGACGATCCCCCCTTTCGAGGCGACGTAGTCGAGCAGAAGGGGGACGTTGCCGAAGAAGGTGATCGAGGCGACGTTGACGACCCGGCCGTGGCCGCTCGCCTTCAGGTGCGGATACGCGGCGCGGGCACACAGGAAGTAGCCCTTCAGGTTGGTGTCGAGCACCTGGTCCCAGTCATCGTCGCTGATCTCGGTCCACGGCTTCCGGTGATAGACCGCCGCGTTGTTGACCAGGATGTCGAGCCGCCCCCACTCGCCGACCACCCGCTCGACCATCGCCTCGACCGAGGCCCGGTCGCCGATGTCGACCTCGACCGCCATCGCCGTGCCGCCACCGGCGGCCACGGCGGCGGCGACCTGATCGAGCTTCGCCTTCGTCCGCCCGGCGACGGCGACGCTGGCACCGAGCGCGGCCAGGGCGGGGCAGATCCCGGACCCGAGGCCGCCGCCACCGCCGGTGACGACGGCGACGCGCCCGTCCAGGCCGTAGGGATGAACCACGCTCACGCCCGCACCCCCGCCCGCTCCAACTCCTCGGCCAGCGCGACGGCCCGCCCCTCCGCCGCCGACCGGTAGGCGGCCTCGATCAAGGCCATCGTCTTGAGGTTGTCGCGGCCCGACAGCTCCGGCTCGCTGCCTTCGGCGATCGCGCGCATCAGCTGGCCCATCGTGCCGATGAAGGCCTGCGGGAACCACTGCTCCGGCCAGCGGGGCTGGAACCAGTAGTCCGGGCGGCGCTTGGTCAGGAAGTCGAGCCGGCTCGGCGAGCCCACTGGGTAGTCGGGCCAGCCGATCGTCCCCTTGGCGACCCCCTCCGTCCCCTCGACCCGCCACTCGATGCCGTGGTCGACCCACGAGAAGGTGTTGTCGAGCGAGATCGCCCGCATTTGGTTCGGGTACTCGAGGATCGAAAAGGCCATCCCGTCGGTGTGGGGGAAATCGGTGCGGGG
Organism: Thermomicrobiales bacterium; assembly: GCA_038232775.1. Classification (GTDB taxonomy): domain Bacteria; phylum Chloroflexota; class Chloroflexia; order Thermomicrobiales; family UBA6265; genus JBBSNJ01. The sequence continues at coordinate 1,130 of JBBSNJ010000102.1, read as the reverse complement.
ATCGGTGCGAACGCTGACCATGATCCGCTCCGGCTCGCCGAACAGGTAGCGGTAGACGTCGAGGTGGTGGATGCTCAGGTTCAGGATCGCGACCCGCTCGTAGTCGCGGACGAACTCCTGCCAGTGGGGCCGGGCGTGCATCGTGATCTGGGCCATCACCGGCTCGCCCAGGTAGCCCCGGTCGAGCAGCGTCTTGAGGGCCCGCATCGACTGGTCGTAGCGCATATTCTGATTCACGGAGAGGGGGATCCCCGCCTCCTCGCAGAGGCGGACGATCGTCTTGGCGTCGTCCAGATTCGTCGCCAGCGGCTTCTGCGCCAGAATCCCCTTCAGGTGGCCGCCCTGCTCGACCGCCTCCCGGATCACGCCGAGCTGCTGATCGGGCGGGTAGGCGATATCGAGGATTTCGATCTCCTCGTCGGCGAGCAGCTCCTGCCACGTCTCGTGGACGCGGCCGATGCCCCGCAGCTCGGCGGCGGCGCGAGCGTGATCCGGCGTCCGCGAGGCGATGGCGACGACGTCGAAGCCGGCCTCCTGGTACGCCACGAGGTGGATGTCGCGCATGATGAAGCCGGCGCCGATCGCGCCGATCTTGTAGTCGGTCTTGGCCGGCAGGTTCGGGCCGTGGTCGAGGTCCAGGTTCAGCTCGGGCGGTGACCCATCGCGCATCGTGGTTCCTCCTCCTCGTGTCCGCCCAGCGTCTTCCCGCTGGATCCGGGCGACCGTCGGGCCAAGCCGCCGGCGGCGGGCGCCGGAGCCGGGCGCGGGATCACGCGGCCTCTCCCTCCGAGCGGGGCGGGCCGACCCCGGTCATCAACGCCAAGACCGTCTCGTGGTCGGTGCCAGCGGGGAGCTCAGCGACGACCCGGCCGGCGTACAGGGCGAGGACGCGGTCGCTCATCGCCAGCACTTCCGGCAGCTCCGAGGAGACCAGCAGGACGCCCCGCCCCTGCCGGGTGAGACCGTTCAAGATCTGGTGGACCTCCGCCTTGGCGCCGACGTCGACGCCGCGGGTCGGGTCGTCGAGCAGGATGACCAGCGGCTCGGTCGACAGGGCGCGGGCGATGACCACCTTCTGCTGGTTGCCGCCCGAGAGGGAGCTGATCGGCGAGGCGAGCGACGCGGTCCGG
>JBBSNJ010000101.1:0-8103 GCA_038232775.1 Thermomicrobiales bacterium | reverse complement strand
TGGTTGCCGCCGCCGCGACTGCCGGAGGTTTGGCGGCCCCCGCCGCCGCCCTGGGTCGCACCCTGAGTGGCGCCCTGGCGCACCCTGGTCGTCTGCTGCCGATCGCTGCCAGTCCGTGGCTGGTCGTCGCCGTCGGAGAACGCATCGACCTCGGCGAAGAGGACGACGCTGCCGGCGGTGCCGCCGTCGCCGCTCGCGGCCATGGCGGCGACGCCGGCGTAGCCGGAATCGTCGAGGGGGCGGAGGGCGAAGGTGAGCTGATCGTCGGCGACGAGGCCGCCGATCTCGCCGCAGGCGAGCAGCGTATCGAACTCGTCAGCGCTCTCGTGGACGAGGAGCACGGTCGGTTGGTCGAGGAGGTCGGCGAGCGGCGCCTCGACCTGGCCGCTCCCGACGAGGATCGGTGGCGTGGTAAGGGAGCCCAGGCGGTCGGCGTCGGTGGCCGGTTCGCCGTCGGCGGTCAGCTCGGGGCCGATGACGGCGAGTTCGGCATCGGCTTCTTCGGCGGGGTCGGCGCAGTCGCCCCCGTGGAGCGCGGCGATGTGGGCCGGCGAGGCCGTGTCGGCCCGCTGGAGGGTCGCCGGTTCGGCGGCGAGGACCCCGGCACCGAGGCCGAGGACCGGGATGGTGGCGATCAGTGTGTTCCGAATCCGCATGGTGACTGTCCCCTTTCCGAATGGACGAGTCCCGCGCGCCCTTCGGTCGCCCGCGGAGCGGGCCATCGAGCGGGCGCGGTCAACGGCATAGGCGATCTCCCTTGGGGGCCCCCTGCGACGCGGAGCGGCGGAGTCGGCGCTCGGTCGCGGGCGGAAGCCGTCCGATGGCGTCTGGGATCGTTCGGTACGATGGGAGCGGGGAAACCCTATGGTACTCTGCCGGGCGGGAAAAGCTCCAAGGCGGCGGGCGGGCGGTCTCGCTCCAGTGCCGAGTTTCACGTCGCTAAGGGAACTGAACCAGAGAAGGGTGGCTCGCCTCCGGCGGTGGCGAGCGGGGTGACGAGGATGCCGGGTCGGGGAGGTTCGGCGCGGCCGCGGCGAGTGCGCTCGGTGCGGCGGTTTGTCCCGGCGGCGGTCGCCGCCGGGCTGCTCGGCCTTGCCGTCGTTCCCCCGGCGGTCGCCGTCGAAGATGGCGACGGCGACGCGTCGGTCTCCGTCGTGATCGGGACAGTTGCGTCCCAAGACGTCGCCGTGGTCAATGCGGACGGGATCGACCAGACGGCCAGCGCCGCGGACGGCGCGGCCGAGGCGCCGCCGGGGGCTGTTCCGGAGAACGGGGAGCGATGGGACGGCTCGGCCACCGGCGGCCACGCCGGCGTCAGCGTCTCGATCGGCGACACGCGGCCGGGCCGGGGGGCGCCGGGGGCGCCCGGGGGCGATGCGATCGTAGCGGTCGTGATTGAGGCGGTTACCGCCGGCACGGCGGTCGGGGGAACGGCGGAAGCGGGTGCGGCGCTGCCGGCCGAAGGGGTGGCGCCTCAGGTCGGTCCTTCGGGGACAAGCGAGCGCTCGTCCGACGAGATACGTTCGACTGGGACCGTTCCACTCTCCGCTCCCGGGCCTCTAAACGGCGCGGCCGCGGCGGGGGAGACGGTCGGAGGATCGGCGCACGGCGGGGAGGCCGAGGCCGGCAGCGCCGCGGTGGCGATCGAGATCGGCGACACGATCGGCGGCGATGGCGGCGGCGGGGGATCGGGCGGGGACGCCGTCGTTCGTATCGAGGTCGGTGAGGTCGCCGGCGGGAACGCGATCGGCGGCGAGGCAGTCGGCGGAGCGACGAGACAAGGGGAGGGATCGGCGCGGGGCGGCGACGCCGACGGCGGCGAGGCGGTGGCAGGAGAGGCCGATCTGCTGGTCGAACTCGGAGACATTTCCGGAGCGGACGCTGGATTGGCGGGAGAGGGGCACGGCGACGGGGGGGACGCCTCGGTCTTGGTCGTCATCGAGGAGCTGCGCGGCGGCGACGCCGAGGGCGGCGGGGCGAGCGGCGGCGGCGCCTGGGGGCTCCCCGTCGTCGCTGCAACGGGGGGAGACGCGGAGGGAGGGAACGCCGAAGGGGGTGCCGCGAGCGTCAATCTGCGGATCGATGACCTGGCCGGTGACGACTACCGTGCCCTCGTCGGCGGGGTGGTGGCCGGGGAAGCGACCGGTGGACAAGCCGGCGGGGGGGACGCGATCGAGCTGTCGGTCGCCGAAGCACCAGCCGAAGGCGGTTAACTCAGGAGCGCGGCTTCCGTTCTGGCGAAGCGGGACCTGGCCCGGCTGCACCTGGCGGGCGGGACGACGGTCGAAAGAACGCGCGGCGGGAGGGGGTACGGGGAGGTTGCCCCCAGGTTATGATGGAACGTGAGCGAAACGCGGCTGGTCTGAGACGAGCAGGTCCGACGAGCCGCGACCGATCCCGACAGAGCGCATCGAATCTGAAGTTCCGGGGAGGGGAGTCGACCGAGGCATCAGCGGGATCTGGGGCGACCGGTCGACGGGGAAGGAGCGGGACGTGGGGCAACCGGGGGAGACGACGGGGGGAATGCGCGTTGCCGCGGCGGCTGCGCTGCTCGTGGGGGGCTTGGTCGCGGGCGGCGCCGGGGCACTCGCCCAAAGCGACGGGAGCCCACTGATCAAGGCCGAAGTGACCGCGGAGATCGAGATCGAGGGAGGGGACGCCGCCGGCGGCGACGCCTTCGGTGGCGACGCGGGGCTGGTGGCGGCGGTGACCGGGGGGGATGGAGCCGACGTCCAGGTCAGCCAAGAGGCAGTTCAGCTCGAAGGGGGCGATGCCGTCGGCGGCGACGCCGAGGGGGGCAACGGGCTGAACGCGGTGGTCGACGCGGTAGTGGTCCTCGACGCGGATGTCGGGCTTGATATCGCGGCCGACGTCGAGGTCGATACGGTGGTCGGAGCGGAGGTGTCCGCTTCTGACCTACCGAGCGGGCTCCCGATCACCCTGAGCGGACAGGAGATCGTGTCGGCGCAGCCGGTCGTTGAAGGTGACCAGCAGACGAGCGAGGTCGAGGTCGCCCAGACCGGCAGCGGCACCAGCGCGTCCGACGCGATCGGGGCGATCGAGGCGGTCGACGCCACGGGCGCCGTCGAGGCGCTGGACGTCGGCGGCGCGGTCGATCAAGCGCTGGGGACCGCCACCTCCCTCACCGGCGGCGCCGCGCCGGCGAGGGGCGCTGTGCCGAGCGGCGGCGGCGGTGGCATGGGGAGCGGACAGCCGGGCGGCGGGGCGGGAACGGGGAGCGGACAAGCGGGCGGCGGCCTCGGAAGCGCGCTCGGCGGGTTGGGAGGGCTGAGCCTGCTCGATCTCGCCCTCGACGCCGACATCGACTTGGCGGGGGGAGAGGCCACCGGCGGCGAGGCGGCGGCCGGAAACGCGCTGATCGAGGCCGCGGTCGCGGCTCCCGCGGGCGGCAGCGCGAGGCTGGAGCAAGAAGCAACACGAGCTGTCGCCGGCGATGCGACCGGCGGCGAATCGATCGGCGGGGACGCAATCGAGCTCGACGTCTTCCTAGACGCCGATGTCGACCTCGACGTCGAGACGGGGGTCGACGTCGGGGTGGACGTCGATACCGTCCTCGAAGCCAGCGGGGGGTGACGGCGAGGCGTTCCGAACCGATGGACGGGAAGAACCGTCGGACGCCCACCAGCGCGGAACGCCGACGTCGCCCTCTCTTGGTTTCTCCTTGGTGGATCGTGGCTCACTCTTGCGAAGTTGGGGCAATTGCTCCGGCTTTCTCGAGAGGCCCTCACTCCTGACCCCTCTCCCGGTGCGCGGGAGAGGGGCAACGTCCCCACTCCCGGTAGCGGAACGGCTTAGTCGGCTTCCGCACCAAGTGGGCGTTGGACGGAGCGACGGTGTCAAACCGGAGCTATCAATCACCGGTCAAGGGGACAGTTCTTCCCAGCGAGCTTGAAGGGCAACTGGTCCAGCTCGTGCGGTCTTTGGATGGGTGCTTGCGCTAGCCGGAGAAATGGCTTCATACGGAATCCGGGTGCATCGAGGTTGGTCTCCCGGCGGTCCGCGACCAGGCTCCCCCTTGCCCCTGGCCCGCGCACCGGGAGCGGGGCCGCGGGTGAGGGCCGGCCGCCGCAGCGGGAATGCGAAGGGTTCTCCCGGACTTCCTATCACCCCCTTCCCTCCCTCCCAAGTACGCGACAGGTCGAAAGTGGTCCGGGTTGAGGGCCGCGCTCCGGGGAGCCGGAGCCACCAGATGAAGGTCGTCTTGAATCCTGGGATTAGCCCCGTCTCCCGTGCGCGGGTCAAGCGAAGGGGAAGTCCTCCGGGGTTCCTGCTCAGGCGGAAGCCAGGAGGTCGCCGGCGACGTAGCCAGATAGCGACGGATCGGCGAGATCCTCGACCGGGTACCAGTCGTGGCCGTCGGCGGCGACCGGCGGCCCGACGACGAGCAGGCGACGGTCACGCTCGAGTGCGGCGACGAGGGCCGCGTCGGTCGCCGGCTCGGCGCGAAGCCGGGCTTCGTCGACGGCGACGACGACGGTGGAGCCGGGGGCGAACGGCGCGGCCGATCCGGCACGATCTTCGGCGCCGGCTGTGCCGGCGTCGCCCGATTCCGTCGAAGCTCCGGGCGCGGCGGTCTCGCGGGCGCCGGCGATGACGACGACGTCCTGTTCGAGGGGAACGAGGCCGAGCCGGAAGAACACGGCCCCGCCGTTGCCGCCGAGGGGAGCGGTCGCGGCCATCCCCTCGGGGAAGAAGAGGGCCTCCCCCGGTCCGAGGGCGAAGCGAGGAGCGTCGGTCTCGCCGCCCTGGGCGGAGACGACCGCCGCCGAGCCCTCGACCAGCTCGCCAGTAAGTCCGCCTTGGTCGACCGCCAGCAGGACCGGACCGGCGAAGGCGGGGAGCGCTTCGCCCCCGGCCGCAGTCAAGCGTTCCAAGACGACCGCGATCGCGGCATCGGAGAAGCGGCCGGCGTCGATGGTGGCGTCGCCCAGGATCTGGGAGCTGACGCCGTCGTTGTCCTCGGGGCTGGGGGGGCCGTCGCGGTAGACGACGCCCGGAGGGACGTCAGCGCCGACCGGCAACACGGTCGCCGCCAGCAGCACGGCGGGGTCCGATCCTGGATTGCGGAACGTCATGTCGGTCCCGGGGCCGTAGGCGATGCGGTCGCCGGCGGATAGCGCGACCTCGTCCCCCTCCGCGATCGCCGCACCCTCGGCGCCGGGGTCGGCACCGCGGCGGATCGCGGGGCCGTCGACCTGGACGAGGAGTTGCCCGGTCTCGAGGACGCCGAACTCGAGACCAGAATGGGCATGCCAGGGGGAGCGACCATTGGGGGCGAGGGTGATCCGGAGCAGGCGGAGCTCGAGCTGAACGTCTTCCGCGAGACGGAGCGTCGCTTGGAGGAGGGTCTCCCGACCCGCCTGACCGGTCTCTCGCCCGGGCGCCGACCGGGTGCCGGCGGGGAACAACGGCCAGAGAAGCAGCGGGAGCAGCAGCAGCAGGGCGCCGAGCCCTCCCATCGCTGGACGACGGAAGATCGCGGTCGCGACGGAAGAGCCAGCCATGGTTCCTGGCCGGCGAGCGCCAGGAGGTCGGTGCCGGTCGTTGATGCGAAGCATCGCCGCGACTCGGGCATTCGTTCTGGGGTGGGCAGCGACGACTCGACGACGTTCCACGGTCTTCGCCTCCCGGTGCGAGCGACCCGTCGATGGCGACGCTCGTGGCGGTCGGTCTACCATCCCCTCCTGGATCGCGGCAAGCGCTGGACCTCAAGGGCTATGCCTTCTCGTGCCCGAGTCGTGTCCACCGGCAGGCCAGGCGCGTCGGGAGTTTAGGTGCCGATGGCCGCATTCTGGCGACGGAAGCCGCCGGAGTCACGGTTCACCGGGGTACTCCTGAAACTAGCCGGGGGGGTGGCAGCCTCGGCGTTCATCAGACCATTGCCGGTGCCTCCCCGCGCCGTCGTCGTTGGCGCTTTGAGGAGGAGGTTCGGGAAAGACGCGGACGGTGGGACCGGTCGTTGCGGGCCTCGGTCGGCGTGGCTTCGCTGACCTTGACAGGGCACCGGAAGTCACTATCATTAGGAAAGGATCGAAGCTTAACCGTTGGTCGCCGACAGCAATCGACAGCGGCGCCAGCGCGGAGGACAGACGACCATGATGACCATCACGATCGATGCGGTCGAGCAGTTGAAGGGCTTCCTCGCCGAGCAGGGGTCGCCGGAGGCGGGGCTGCGCGTCTTCGTCGCACCCGGCGGCTGCTCGGGCCTCCAGTACGGGATGACGATCGAGGAGCAGGCCGAAGACGGCGACGAGGTGATCGAGACCGACGGGGTCCGGCTGCTGGTCGACAACTTCAGCGCCATGTATCTCCAGGGCGCCGAGGTCGACTACGTCAACTCCTTGATGGGTGGTGGGTTCACGGTCCACAACCCGAACGCCGTCTCGGGGTGCGCTTGCGGCCACTCGTTCAACGCCGGCGGCAACGCCGGCACCGCCAACGGCTGCGGCTGCGGCTAATCCCGGGGCGGAATAGCGGTCAGAGGTGAGGTTGGGGGTCAGGGGCGGCTTCCAGCCGCCCCTTGAGGCGTGCCGGTGAAGCCCGCGGCCGCGAATGGTTGGCCGGTTGGGTTGTCGACCTTCCCATCATTGTGGGGAGTAAGGAGTTGGTGCTCGATTCTCGCCCAGAGGCATTGACCCGACTGGTATGATCGTCGGGAACGAACCGAGTCTCGGCCCGCGAAGAGCCCGCACTTCGGGCGAAACGGGACGTGCCTCGCGTCCGTCATTTAACGGACGTGGACCTTTTCTTGCGAGCGGCGGGCCAATGGAACGGGAGCGCGAACCTGCCGCCTTCCGCGCCCCTGGGTTCGCCCCCCCGGCCATCGCCAACGAGGCACCGGGGACGACCTGGACGAGGAGTATGACGCCGATGAGCGAACCAATGCAAACCTACGACTTCGAAAAGATCGACGAGCTCGTGGCCAAGAACCTGAACGAGGACCGGATCGAGTTGCCCGAGGAGATCCAGACGCAGATGGCCGACGCGGTCGAGCCCGAGCCCGACCTCGAGCGCGACCTCGACGTGCTCCAGCGGCTCGATCCCAACTTCATCAACGACCCGGTTCGGCTCTACCTGCGGGAGATCGCCGAGACGCCGCTGCTGACCCACCAGCAAGAGATCGACCTGGCGAAGCGGGTGGAGGACCACGACCTCTCGGCGACCCAGCAGTTCGTGCGGGCCAACCTGCGCTTGGTCGTCTCGATCGCGAAACGGTACGTGAACCGCGGACTGACGCTGCTCGACCTGATCCAAGAGGGCAACATCGGGTTGATGCGGGCGGTCCAGAAGTACGACTGGCGGAAGGGATTCCGCTTCTCGACCTACGCGACTTGGTGGATCCGGCAGGCGATTACGCGGGCGATCGCCGACCAAAGTCGGACGATCCGGCTGCCGGTCCACATGGGAGATTCCATCTCCCGCTACCGGAAAACGCTCAACGCGCTAGCCCAGGAGCTCGGCCGGCAGCCGACGCCGGAAGAGGTCGCCGAGGCGATGAGCGTGCAGCCGGAGAAGGTGCACCAGATCGTCCAGGCGGCGCAGCGGACGATCTCGCTCGAGACGCCGATCGGGAGCGAGGACGAGACGAGCCTGGGCGACCTGATCGCCGACGAGGTCTCCGAGACGCCGTACGAGGCGGCCAGCGAGTCGATGCTGAAGCGGGACGTCAACGCCGCGCTCGACACGCTGACGCCGCGGGAGAAGCTAGTGCTCCAGCTGCGGTTCGGTCTCGGCAACGGGCACCAGCACACGCTGGCGGAGGTCGGGGAGCAGCTCCAGATCAGCCGGGAGCGGGTGCGCCAGATCGAGAACGAGGCGCTGCAGAAGCTGCGGCGGCTCGACGGGGATCGCCTGTTCGCCTACCACCAGGAGCTTTGAGACGGGTCTTGGGCGAAGGCTTCTGCTTCCCGCTGAGGCCCTCAGCCTCGGCTCCTCTCTCGTAGGCGGGAGAGGGGAGACAATCCCGCCTTTCATCCCGGAATGATTCAACCCGATTCCACGTGAGTCGTCATCCAGGGAGCCTTCGTCTGGACTCCGCCTGAGGGGACGACTCGCGTTTCACGCGCACGAGGCGGGAGGGGG
>JBBSNJ010000100.1:0-8126 GCA_038232775.1 Thermomicrobiales bacterium | reverse complement strand
GAGCCCGGCGCGGCCGATCTGGGCGACGTAGCGCTCGATCGCGGCGACGACGCCGATGTCGTCGAGGTCGGGCGGGCGGAGGGCGAAGATGACGCCGTGCAGCTCTTCCATCGCCCGAGTCAGGAGATCGGCGACGGCGTCGAGGTCGGCGGCCCGGGCCGCGGCGGCCTCGCCCGCGTCGGCCCCGGCGCTACCCAACTGGCCGGCGCCGGCGAGGCGGAGGGCGCGGGCCTGGTAGAGGGCGCCGGTGAGCAGGGGATTGACGGCGTCGTGGATCTCGCCCGCCATCCGGCGGCGCTCGTCCTCCTGGAGGCGGACGGTGCGGCGCAGCAGGTCGCGCAGTTGCTCGGCCTGGGCGGCGCCCGCCTCGCGCGCGGCCTCCAGATCCCGGACCTGGTCGGCGAGTTGGTCGGCCATCTCGCGGAAGGCGACGCCGAGGGCGGCGACCTCGCCGCCGCCGACAGCCGGGACGCGGTGGCCGAAGTCGCCGCGGGTGATCGCGACCGCCTGGGCGGTCAGGTGGCGCAGGGGCCGCGCGATCCACTCGCTGAGGACGATCGCCAGGAAGATCGTGGCCACCACCGCCAGCGCCACGGCGGCCAGCCCCCGCTCCAGCAACGCCCGGTTGGGACCGGCCCCGGTCGGCGAGGGGCGGCTGACGAAGACCGCCCAGTTGACGCCCGGCTCGTCGACCGGGGCGTAGGCGGCGAGGCGCTCGACGCCGGTGTCGTCCTGGTAGGCGACGGCGCCGCTCTGGCCGGCGACGGCGGCGGCGATCGGCTCCCGCAGGCGGCCGCGGACATCCTCGTCGCTCAGCTCGTCGTTGCCGGCGCGGGTGGCGAGGATCTCCTGGCCGGCGACGACGCCGATCACCGTCTCGCCGCGGCGGGCGAAGGGGAGGACGGCGTCGCGCAGGCGGTCGGCGGCGAGGAGCGCGCCGACGGCGACGAACGGCGGCGATGCTTCGGGGTCCTCGGCCGCCACCGGCTGGACGAGGGCCACCACCCGGTCGCCGTTCGGCATCGCCGCCGGGTCGGAGACGGCGAAATCGGCGCGGCCGAGCGCCGGCGCGATGGCGGCGCGCAGGCCCGGCGGCAGCGGCCCCGGCTCGAGGGCGCCAGGCGCCGCGGCGACGCCGCCGTCCTCGCCGAGCAAGAAGAGGTCGTAGAGGTCGGCGCCGCGCGCCGCCTCGGTCGTCATCAGGGCCTCGCCGGCCTTCTTCAGGTCGGGGCGGTGGATGGCGGGTTGGTCGGCGAGGTCTTGCAGCATCGCCTGGTGGCCGCCGACGGTCGAGGCGACCGCCTGGGCGACCGCCTGGGCGGTGGTCACCTGGGTCTCGAGGAGCTGGCCACGGCCGTAGTTCAGGCTCTGGTAGAGGACGAAGAGGACGACCCCGAGCAGCGGCAGCAGGCAAGCCAGGGCGACCAGCACGAAGCGCGCCCGCAGCGGCCAGCGCCGCCCCCACCTGGGGCCCAGCCCGAGCCCCCGTCCGCTCCGGTTTCCCACCTGCCGCCTCGCCCGAACACCGGCGCCGCCCGGACGGCGTCGTCCGCGTTCGTGTCGGTTCTGCGCCGTGCCGCGGGCACCTTACCCATCATCGCCGGTCGCCGCCACCCCTGCCACTATCCGATCGCGTCCCCGCGGCAGCCCATCGGTGCCTGGAGGGCACGCCGGCCGCGGCCGGGGCTACGTCGCCGCGCCGGAACCAGACGCTCGGTCGGGCCGGAGGAAGAGATCGACCACCGGCACCGCGACCTCCGGCCGCTGGACCGGCAGCTCGAGCGTCACCGCGTCGGGGGGCGCGGCCGAGACGGTGTCGGCGAGGCGCTGCAGGGGGTGGGCGTCGACGATCCGTACCTTCGAGGCGTCGTGCAGGAACTGGGCGTACTCGACCCGACCGGCGAGGCCGTCGAGGTGGACCTGCTTGAACGGCCAGGCGAAGAGATGGAGATACACACGGTCCCCCCGCTGGGTGGAGCGGCAGTCGGGCGGCGGCGCGTGCTCGCTCGGCCCGGCGCCGGTGATCGCCCGGTCGTGGCGGCGCGTCCACTCGCCGATCGTGGCCAGCGTCCGTCGGGCGCGGGGATCGAACTCGCCCCGGCCGTTCGGCCCGACGTTGAGGAGCACGTGGCCGCCCTTGGCGACCGAATCGACCAGGAGGCGGACGAGCGGCTCGGGGGTCTTCCAGTCGAGATTGTCTCGGTCGTAGCCCCAGGAGCCGTTGAGGGTCCGGCAGGCTTCCCAGACGACCGGGCGGCCGTCCTGCGTCACCCAGCCGCGCGGCTGGTACTGCTCCGGGGTGTGGACGTCGGCAGCCTCGGGGAGGTCGGTCCGGTCGTTGCCGATGATCCCCGGCGCCCGCTCGCGGACCATCGCCAGCAGCTCGGCCGAGCCCCAGTCGTTGCGCCCCTTCCCCTCCCGGTTCAGCGGCGGGGTGTGGGGCCAGGGGCTCTCTCCCGGACCGTTTCGTTCTCGGCGCGGAGCGGCGCGTTCGAACCGCCGATCCGGTGGGTCACGGTGGCTGAACGACGGCTCGCCCGGCCGCCACGGTGAGGTTTCCGGCCAGCTTCTCGGCGGCAGCGCAGCCCCCGGAGCCCCGGGTGGTGGCCAGAACCCAAACTGTCCGGGAAAGAGCTCCCAACCCCTCTCTCGTGCGCGGGAGAGGGGAGCATGTCCCGCTTCCGATAAGGGAACGGTTCAATTGGATTTCGTATCAGGCACCACCGGCAACCGGCGGTCTCGTTCCAGGCATGCTTGGGGGAGATGCGACTCGTGGAAGAGATGGAAGCGCAAGGACGAAGGGCGTGACCATCGCGCCTCTCCCGTTTCTACCGACGTCGGCCCGCATTCCCGGTCTTTGCCCGCGAGTGGTCCGATCCCCTCCCCTGCCGCGTTTGACACCGCCGGCATCGACCGGCGAAGATGCGGACGGGAGTACGATCGCCGAGGCATTTCAGAGACCTGCACAACCGCCCGCGCGTGGGGGGTGTGGGTGGACGCGACGACCGCATGATGGTCAAGTTGAATGGTAAGGTTGAACGTATGAAGACCGGCGCGTCGTCCACGAACCACGACCACGATCGGCTGCGCCACTTCTACGACACATCCGCCGTCGACTACGACCGCTGGATGGAATCGTACGACCGAGCCATGCTCGGCGACGCCCGAAAGCGGGTGTGCGCCCGCGCCGGTGGGCAGACACTGGAGCTCGCGGTCGGCACCGGACTCAACCTCCCCTTCTATCCGCCCGATGTCCGTCTCACCGCCGTCGACGCCAGTCCGGCGATGCTCGCCATCGCCAGTCGGCGGGCGAAGGAGACGGCGCTGAAGGTAGATTTCCGACTCGGCGACGCGCGGGCACTGGAACTCCCGGAGAACCACTTCGATACGGTGGTCTCGACCCTCGTCCTCTGCACCGTCGCCGACGAGCGACGGGTCGCCACCGAAGCCTGGCGCGTCCTCAGGCCAGGAGGGGTCTGGCTTCTGATCGAGCAGGTCCGGAGTCCGGCCGCTCTCGTGCGCTCCGCGCAGCGGTTGCTCGACCCCGTTTTGGCACGATTCACCGGCGACCATGTCTCACGCGATCCGCTCCCCCACCTGATCGCGACGGGCTTTGCGATCGAGCGCCGAGACCTCTCGAAGTGGGGCACCATCGCCGAGATCATCGCCCTCAAGACCGGCCCACTCGCGTAGCAGAAGAGACGGCTCAAGAAAGTGGCTCCCGCGATGCCCGACTTCCCGATCATCGACAGCCACGTCCACCTCTGGGACCCGGACCGGCAGCGCGTCCCCTGGCTCGACGGCGAGCCGGCGATCAACCGCCGCTTCGGGCTGGCGGACTACGAGGCGCAGACGGACGGGGTGGCGATCGAGGCGTTCGTCTACGTCGAGATCGACATCGCCAAGCCCTACGGCCTGCTGGAAGCGCGGCAGGCGGCGGCGGCGGCCCAGGACGACCCCCGCCTGCGCGGGATCGTCGCCTTCGCCCCGGTCGAGGACGGGGAGCGCGTCCGACCCTACATCGAGGCGCTGACGGAGGTCGGACCCTTGGTGAAAGGGGTTCGCCGCTTGCTGCAAGGGGAGGCCGACCCCGAGTTCTGCCTCCGGCCGGGGTTCGTGCGGGGGGTCGAGTTGCTGGGCGAGGTCGGCCTCTCCTTCGACCTCTGCGTCCGCCAGGGGCAACTGCCGGCGGTGACCGAGCTGGTGCGGCGGGTGCCCCAAGTGAGCTTCGTCCTCGACCACGTCGGCAAGCCGCCGATCGCCGCCGGCGTCCTCGACCCGTGGCGGGAGGAGATCGACGCCCTGGCCGCGGTGCCGAACGTCGCCTGCAAGGTCAGCGGCCTGGTGACCGAGGCGGACCGCGCCGGCTGGACCGCCGCCGACCTCGCCCCCTACGTCGGCCACGTCCTCGCCGCCTTCGGCGAGGACCGCGTCCTCTACGGCTCCGACTGGCCGGTCGCCACTCTCGCCTCCCCCTACCCCCGCTGGGTCGAGACGCTCGACGCCCTGACCGCCGACCTCTCCCCCGACGCCAAGCGCAAGCTCTGGGCGGAGAACGCCCGGCGCCTCTACCGGCTCGGGGACGGAGACGGCACCGGGTAGTCACCGGTGCTACCGCGTTGGCCCTCACTCCCGCTCGCCCGCCCCCCCGCTCCGGATGGGCGGTCGCTGGCGAGCGAGACACCCACCCCTCGGCCAACGTCCGCCTCAGGTGGCGAAGAGGGCGGTCGGGGGGAGGGTGCGGTCGAGGGTGGCCAGGGTCGCGGCGGTGACCGGCGCCTCGGCGGTCCGCAGCGCGAGGAGCACGGCGCCGGCGACGGGTTCGCGGCGCCCGAGGACCACCCACGCGTCGGGCGCGTCGCGCCGGACCCGCGCCGCGCGCGCGGCGACCAGAAGCGGCGCCGGATGGCGGACGACCCCGCCGCTGAGGACCACGCGGAAGGTGCCGCCGATGCCGACCCGGCGCGCGGCCGCGACGGCGAGGTCGCCGAGTCCCCGCCCGTGGCGGCGGACGAGCCGGCAAGCGGTGGAATCGCCCGCGGCGGCCGTGTCGAGCAGCACCCGCGCCAAGCCGTCGCTCTGGTCCAGTGCGGTCGAGGCACGAGCGGTACGCTGGTGGAGCAGGGCCTCGACGCTCGGCAGGTCGAACCGGGCGAGGGCGCGGGCGGTGAGGGCGGTCGGAGGCGCCAGACCAAGCTCCGCCCGCACGATGGCGCGCAGCGCCGTCCGCTCCAGCGCCTGCGCCCCCCCGCCACCGGCTACCTGCCAGAAGCTCGAGTGCCAGAGGCGACCGTCCGCGGCCCGGGCCGCGGTGGCGGCTCCGGTGCCGCAGACCACCGCCACCACCGGTCCGTCCGGGGCGTCGGCCCAGAGCCCGCCGACGGCGTCGTTGACCACCGTCACCCGCCGCCCGTAGCCGCGCTCGGTCAGCGCCGCTTCGAGCAGGGCGAAATCCTCCGGCCAGTCGGCGCCGGAGAGGCTGAAGACGGCGGCCTCTTGGCCGCCTGCAGCGACCCCGGCCTGGTTCAGCGCGATCGCGACCGCCGCCTCGATGTTGGCCAGGGAGCGCTCGACGGCGGTGGCGAGCGGTGCGGCGTAGATGTTGCTGCCGCCAGCGCGTCCGGCGCCGACGACGGCGCCGTCGGATCGGGCGACGAGGGCGATCGTCTTGGTCGTGCCACCGTCGACGCCGAGGACGTAGCGGGGCACCGGCTCAGTCTCGGTCGCCGGCGTCCGGCGGTGGGTCATCGCCCCAGGCGCCGCGATCGGCCAGAACGGTGACGCCCGCGGCGCGCTGGAGGAACGAAGCGGGAAGATCGGGCGTCACCTCACCGGCGATGGCGCGGCGAAGCACGTCCCGCTTGTGGGCGCCGGAGACGAGGAGGAGGGTACGGCGCACCGCCAGCAGCACGCCCATGCCGGCGGTCAGGGCGCGGGGCGGGACGTGCTCTGGGCCGCCCCAATAGCGGCCGTTGCTCTCGATGCTGGCTGGCGGCAGGTCGACGATCCGGGTCGGGGCGTCGGCGGCCGAGGGCGGCTCGTTGAACCCGAGGTGGCCATTGGGGCCGAGACCAAGGATCGCGAGGTCGATCCCGCCGCCGCCGCGCACCGCCGCCTCGTAGCGGCGACAGGCGGCCTCGGGATCGGCGGCTTCGCCCGGCAGGCGGACGACGTTCGCCGCCGGCACGCCGAGCGGCGCCAGAAAAGCGCGCTCCATCCAGCCGAACAGGGATCGAGGCTCGTCCGGAGCCAGTCCCAGGTACTCGTCGAGTTGGAAGACGCGCAGCCGCGAAGCATCGAGGGCACCCCGCTCACGGCGGGCGGCCAGCTCGGCGTAGGCACCCATCGGCGTATCGCCGGTGGCGACGATCAGGGCCGCGGTCGGCTCGGCGGCGATCAGCCCGGCGATCACGTCCGCCCCGGCCCGGCTCAACGCCTCGTGGTCTTCGACGACGGTCACCTTCATCCAAACATCCCTCCGCCGCGTCCTCGACGCGTCATTGCAGCAGTCGTTCCGGCAGGTACGCGCGGTGGGCCGCGGCCAGCTCGTCGTAGAGCGCTCTGGAGGTCGGGAGGGAGCGGACCAGGGGGTTGCTCGCCAGCGCCTGGATCGCCTCGCGGCGGGTGCCGCCCCAGCCGGCGCGGGCGGTCAGCGCCTGGTACTCGCCGAGCCCCTTGCTCAGCCCGGCGACCGGCCGCGGCAACCCGCCGGCGGCGAGGGGGGTGACGCCGTGGCGATCGACGAAGCCCGGCACCTCGACCACCAGCTCGGCCGGGAAATCGGGGATCGCACCCCTGTTCGGGACGTTGACCGGCCAGACCTCCCCCCGGTCGTTGGCGACGGCGTCGAGGACGTCGATCGCCAACTCCAGCTCGTGGATGCCGCCGCGGGAGCGAGCCGGGTCGAGCGCCGGGCAATCGAGCACGGCCTGCTCCCGGTAGTGGCGCCAGTAATCGGGGACGGAGGCCATGATATCCTGGGCGCGGGTGGTCGGCTTGGCCCGCAGCTCGGCCAAGATCTCCTCCTCGAAGTAGTAGTAGAGGAAGTAGCTCGACGGGATCGTCCCCATCGCCGCCGCCAGGCCGAGCCACCGCCGGGTGCCGGCCGGTGTGTCCGCTTCGGCATTCAGCCGCTCGGCGGCGGCCTCGAGGTGGGGGATCAGGTCTCCGCCGTCATAGCGGTGGCGGACGCTCCACGAGCCGTGATTGAGGCCGATCATCGTCGCGTCGACCAGCGCCGGGTCGAGCCCGGCGGCTTGGGCGATCTGGCGCGGCCAGATCAGCGGCCCCTCGCAGAGGGAGACGACCCGGATCGGGCTGTTGTCGGCGACGGCCTGGGCGACGATGTTGACGGGGTTCGTGTAGTTGAGGAGGAGCGCCTCGGGGCAGACCGCCTCCATCTCGGCGACGATCTCCTGCACGACGTGGATCGAGCGCAGCGCCATGAAGAAGCCGCCCGGTCCCTGCGTCTCTTGGCCGATCACCCCGTGGTCGAGCGGAATCCGCTCGTCGAGGACACGGGCGTCGAAGCCGCCCGGCCGGAAGCTCGAGAGGACCGCATCGCACCCGGCGAAGCCGGCCCGGCGGTCGGTGGTGGCGGTGATCGTCAGGTCGAGGCCGCGGCAGCGGGCCATCTTCTCGGCGAGGGTCTTGACCAAGGCGAGTCGCTCCGGGTCGAGGTCGATCAGGACGACCTCGGAGCCGGCGAAGTTCTCGCCTTGGTCGATAAAGGAGGCCATCGTGCCCGGGGCCCGGGTGCTGCCGCCGCCGACATAGGCCAGTTTGATCCGTGCCATCGAGCTGATCCTTCTGTCGAACCGCGCGGGCGAGAGGCACCGGTCGGGGCGCCAAGGGATCCGTCCTCCCGCGCCCGTCGCCCCAATCACGAGCAGGGAAGCGATCCTCCCCCGCCGTCGTTCCTCCGGCGGGCGAGGAATCCGCCGTCCCCCGTGCGACACCCAGGACGGCGACCGCGTGCCCTCGGCATGGCCAGGGGGATGGAGGCGACCCGCCGCAGCCTGCCGCCCCTCGCGGCCGCCACCCTCCCCCTAGAACGTCGTGGTCAGCTCCTGCGTCTGGCCGGTCTCGGCGGCGCGGTAGGCGGCCTCGATGATCTCGATCACGTG
>JBBSNJ010000099.1:0-8135 GCA_038232775.1 Thermomicrobiales bacterium | reverse complement strand
TCGGGTTGAGCACCAGCACCAACGAGCTGAGCGACCGCTCGGCCGTCACCGGCCGGGCGGTGCTGGCCCGAGAGTTCAACGAAGGGCGCGTCTCGCCGGCCCAGGTGGTCGTCGCCAGCCCCGACGGCCCGTTCGACGACAGCGACCTGGACGCGGTCGCCCGCCTGACCGAGGAGATCGCGCGCGACCCGGCGGTGGCCGACGTCCTCTCGGTGACCGAGGTGCTCGACCAGTTCGCCGGCAACCACGCCGCGGCCACCCTCGGCGCCGCCGCCGCCGTGCCGCGGGCGGTCGAGGCGCTGGGGCCGATCGTCAATTTCGGGCGCGGCCTCGATGTGACGGTGCTCAACGTCGTCCCCTACGCCCCGCCCGACTCCGATCCGGCCGTCGACATGGTCCGCCGCCTCCGCGGCGAGATCGTCCCCCGCACCACCGGCGGCTCCGGTCTCGACGTCCTGGTCGGCGGCTACGGCGCCCAGATCATCGACATCTCGAACGAGTCGCTGGGGCGCTTGCCGCTGGTCGCCACCCTCGTCGTCGCCCTCTCCTTCACCCTCCTCGCGCTCGTCTTCCGCTCGCTGCTGCTGCCGCTGAAGGCGATCATCCTCAACGGCCTCAGCCTGGCCGCCGCCTACGGCCTGGTCGTCGTCGTCTTCCAGCGCCCGCCGGGCGAGGGGCTCCTCTACTTCACGCCGACCGGCAGCATCCAGGTCTACCTGCCGCTGCTGACCTTCGCCGTCCTGTTCGGGCTGTCGATGGACTACGAGGTCTTCCTCCTCGGCCGGATCAAGGAGGAGTGGACGCGCAGCGGCGACAACGAGATCGCCGTCGCCTACGGCTTGGCCCACACCGGGCGGGTGATCACCTCGGCGGCGGCGATCATGGTCTCGGTCTTCATCGCCTTCACCATCACCCGCCTGCCGGAGGTGCAGCAGCTCGGCTTCTCGCTGGCGGTCGCCGTCTTCCTCGACGCCACCCTCGTCCGCCTGATCCTGGTGCCGTCGGCGATGCAGCTCGCCGGCCGCTGGAACTGGTGGTTCCCCGCCTGGCTCGACCGCTTCCTCCCCCACATCGACCTGGCCGAGGGGAGCGCCGGGCGGCCGCTGCCGCGCCGGACCGAGCGGGCCAGCGTGCCGGCGGTCGGGCCGGTCGGCCCCCCCGTCCCCGAGGCGAGCCCGCCCCTGCCGCGCGCCGAGGCTTGACAGATCGTCCCCATTTTCGTATTTATACGTATCAGACCGGGCCGAGGTGGGGCGGCCCGCCGCCCTGCGGCCAGCAGCGGGCTCGCGTCGTCGGGTGCTTCTCCCGCGCACGCGGGTAGGGCACCGTTGCCTCTCCTCTCCTGACCCGGTGGGCCCCCGACGCGCTCCGAACGACGACGGCGGGGGGCCGCGCTCGACCGCGACTGCCGCTCCGAGGGTTCCCCCCCGGTCCTTGGGAGCGGACGCCGGTGGAGAGCCTTCCACCCCCACCGCGAGCGATCACGAGGCCGCGCCGATGCCCCTCTCCCCTGTCAAACCCAAGCGCCCGACCCAGGCCGACGTCGCCCGCCTCGCGGCCGTCTCCCAGCCGGTCGTCTCCTACGTCCTCAGCGGCGACCCGGCCACCCCGGTCGCCCCCGAGACGCGCCGCCGGGTCGAGGCCGCCATCGACCAACTCGGCTACGTCCCCGACCGCGCCGCCCGCACCCTGCGCACCCGGAAGACCCTGACGATCGCCGCCGTCATCCCCGACATCACCAACCCCTTCTACCCCGCCTTCGTCCGCGGCATCCAGGACAGCGCCGGCGAGGCCGGCTACGACCTCCTCGTTGCCAACACCGACGGTGACGCCGCGAAGGAGGCGCGCGCCCTCCGCCTCCTCCAGGACGGCCGCGTCGACGGCGTCGTCGCCGTCTTCTTCCACCTCAGCGCCCGCGACCTGCGACCCCTGCTCGAGCGGCAGGTCGCGATCGTCCGCTTCGAGGCAGGACCGAAGGCGACCGGTGCCCTCCCCCTCGACAACCTCTTCGTCGACAACGCCGCCGCCGCCCGCGACGCCGTCGCCTTCTTGATCGGGCGCGGTCACCGCCGGATCGGCCTGATCGGCGGCCGGGGTGGACCGCGTCACCCCCGCGAACTCGGCTATCGGCGCGCCCTGGCCGAGCACGGCCTCGCCGCTGATCGTCGCCTCGTCCGCGAGACGAGCTTCGTCCAGGGTGGGGGCTACGAGGCGATGCGTGAGCTGCTCGCCCTCGCCGCGCCCCCCACCGCGGTCTTCGCCGTCAACGATCTGCTCGCCCTCGGCGCCCTGGTCGCGCTTCGCGAAGCTGGTCTGAGCGCGCCGGCGAACGTCGCCGTCGTCGGGTTCGACAATATCCCGGTCGCCGAGCTCGTCGCGCCGCCCTTGACCACCGTCGCCCAATTCCCGGAGCGGCTCGGTGCCCGCGCCGCCGAACTCCTCCTCGAACGCCTGGCCGGTGCCGCGCCGGCCGGCGGCCGGTGCGAGGAGATGCCCTATCAGTTGATCGTCCGCGAGTCGGCCTGAGCGGCGCTCGGGCAAGGAAGGAGGTCTCAACCGGCGAGGCGTTCACAGAGACGGCGTCGGCCGCCCGTTCGGGTAGCCACCGACCGCGCCGCACCGAGGGCGGGCGCGAAACCGCGAGGAGGCGAGAATGAGACGTGGACGAGAACGTGCGAGCTGGGTGGTGGTCCTGACGCTCGCGTTGCTGGCGCCGATGCTGTTCGTCTCGGAGCGTCCGGTCGCCGCGCAGGACGCGCCGACCTTGACGATGTGGTTCGACACCACCGGTGGCTCCGAGACCGCCGATTGCCTGATCGCGACGGCGATCGACCCCTACAACGAGCGGGGCGGCGCCCAGATCGAGGCCACCCTCCAGGCCAACAACTGGGAGGCCACGCGGACCGCCATCGCCGGCGGCGCCGGCCCCGACATCGTGACCACCCCGGGCCCCTCCTTCGCCTTCGAGATGGCCCAGGCCGGGCAACTCCTGCCGCTCGACGACATCGCGCAGGCGATGGGCTGGTCCGAGCGCTTCGTCCCCTGGGCGCTCGACCTCGGCCGGGTCGACGGGCAGCTCTACTCGGTCCCGAACGAGGTCGAGACGCTGGTCCTCTACTACAACCGGACCCTCTTCGCCGAGCAAGGCTGGGAACCACCGACGACCTTGGCCGAGTTGATGACCCTCAGCCAGCAGATCGCCGACGCCGGCATCATCCCCTTCGCCCACGCCAACCAGGAGTGGCGCCCGACCAACGAGTGGTTCGTCGGCGAGTTCCTCAACCACGGCGCCGGCGGCCCCCAGCAGGTCTACGAGGCCCTCACCGGTGCCGCCCAGTGGACCGACCCCGCCTTCGTCGAGTCGCTGACGATGCTGGACCAGATGCAGCAGAACGGCTGGTTCATGGGCGGTCTCGACCGCTACTACACCACCCCCGCCGCCGATACCAACGCCGCCCTCGCCGACGGCGAGGCGGCGATGAAGATTGAAGGGACCTGGTGGATCGCCGACGCCCCCCTCTACTTCAGCGAGGAGGCAGGCACCGAGAGCGACTGGGACTGGGTGCCGATGCCCTCCGCCAGCGGCGACCCGTTCTTCAGCCTCGGCATCGGCTCGACCAACTCGATCAATGCCAGCACCGAAGACCCGCAGGCGGCCGCCGAGTTCCTCGACTATTACTTCTCGCCCGAGACGCAGGCCCTCCTCGCCGTCGCCTGCGGCCTCGCCCCGGCCCCGGTCGCCATCCCGGCCGAGCGTCTCGAGGGCCTCGACCCCCGCCACGCCGCCATCCTCGAAGCGCTCAATACGGCCAGCCAGGAGAACAACTACGGCTACACGACCTGGACCTTCTGGCCCCCCAAGAGCGACGTCTACATCTACGAGGAGATCGAGAAGGTCTGGGCCGGCGACCTGACCGTCGAGCAATACCTGGAAGGCCTCCAGGCCCTCTTCGACCAGGAGAAGGCCGCCGGCGACATCCCGCCGATCCCGTCCCGCTAGGTTCCGCCAGCCCACCCCTGGTGCCGCGCCGGTCGAGGAATCCGTCTCGTCTCCGCGGTGGACGGATTCCTCGACAAGCTCGGAATGGCGTGCCCCCCCCAACGAGGCGGCTTCTCCCTCGGGTGGGTCGCGGGGTAGTCCCAGCACGAGGAGGGAAGGAGAGCGGGGTCGGGGGTGAGAGCTTGGCTGGCTCCCGATCATCCGCGCGGTGAGGAGTCCCCGATCCCAGCGGGGACTCGTCCGCCATAGGAGGTGCCCATGCGGACCCACGTTGCCGAAACCACGGCCCTCCCCTACGCGGGAGCGGCCCGCCAGCGCCGCTTCTGGCAGGGCGCCTTCTACCGCCGCAAAGTCGTCCCCTGGCTCTTCGTGCTGCCGATCCTGCTGCTCAACGTTGCGGTCGTGCTCGGGCCGGCGCTCGCCTCCGTCTACTATTCGATGACCGATTGGAGCGGCCTCGGGGCGGCCAGCTTCACCGGCCTCGCCAACTACCGGCGTCTCTTCTTCGACGACGCCTCCTTCTGGCCTGCCTTCCGCAACAATCTGCTCTGGCTCGGCATGTTCCTGACCCTGCCGCTGGCGATGGCGTTGGTCGGCGCCAGCCTACTGGCGCCGGTCCGCCGCGGCGCCATCGTCTATCGGATGACCCTCTTCCTCCCCTACGTCCTGCCGAGCGTCGTCGTCGCCGCCATTTGGCGCGGCCTGATGCACCCCGACCGCGGCCTCGGCGCGTTGCTCGCAGGGTGGGGCATCCCCGGTCTCGACCGCGCCTTCCTGGGCAACCCCAGCACCGTCCTGCCGGCGATCGCCTTCGTCGACAACTGGCACTGGTGGGGCTTCCTGATGGTCCTCTTCCTGGCCTCGATGCAGAACATCCCGCCCGACCTCTACGAGGCCGCCCGCCTCGACGGAGCCGGCCGCTGGGCCGAGTTCCGCGACGTGACCCTGCCCGGCATCCGGCCGACCTTCGTCTTCATGCTCCTGATGACCTCGATCTGGTCGTTCCTCACCTTCGACTACATCTGGATCCTGACCCAGGGCGGTCCCGCCGGCGCCTCGGAGGTCCTCTCGGTCCTCGTCGTCAAGAACGCCTTCCAGCGCTTCGATGCCGGCTACGGCGCCGCCATCGGCCTGACGATGAGTGCCTTCGTCGGGGTCGTGATCGGGGCCTTCCTGCTGCTGCGGAAGCGGGGGTGGGAGATATGAGCGCCGTTCCGAGCCTGCCTCGCCGCCGTGGCCGCGAGACGAATCAACTGCCGAACCACCTGGTGCTGGGGCTGCTCGTCCTCTTCGCCCTCGGCCCGATGGTGATCCTCGCCTTCAACTCCCTCAAGAGCCGGGCCGAGATCGGGCGCAACCCGCTCGGGCCGCCGACCGGCTTCGTCTGGGAGAACTACCCCCGCGCCTGGGAGGTCGGCAACTTCGCGCTGACGCTGCGCAACAGCGGCCTCCTGGTCGCCGTCACCGTCGCCGGCGTCCTCCTCCTCGGCGGCATGGCCGCCTACAGCCTGGCCAAGCTCGACCTGCCGGGCTCCGGCGCCGTCACCCTCTACCTCCTCGTCGGCTCCAGCCTGCCGCTCCAGCTCTTCCTGGTCCCCCTCTTCTTCCTCTGGAACCGGCTCGGCCTGGTGAACAACCTGCTCGGGCTGGCGCTGATCTACATCGCCACCAACGCCCCGCTGGCGATCTTCCTCCTCCGCTCCTACATGCTCCAGCTCCCGCGCGACTTCGAGGACGCCGCCCGCGTCGACGGCGCCAGCGAGTGGGGGATCTTCACCGGCATCGTCGTTCCCCTCTCCTGGCCCGGGTTCCTCACCGTCGGCCTCGTCGTCGCTCTCGGCGTCTGGAACGAGTTCCTCCTGGCGACCGTCTTCCTCACCGAGCAGAAGCTCTTCACCGTCGTCACCTCCTACTACAACTTCCAGACCCGCTTCAGCCGCGACTGGGCGCTGACCAGCGCCGCCGCGATGATGATGATCCTGCCGATCATCGCCATCTTCCTCCTGCTCCAGCGCCGCTTCATCGACGGCCTCACCCAGGGCGGCCTCAAGGGGTGATCGGAATCAGGCGACGGCTCCGATCGTCGAGGCCTTCGCCGGTTCGCATGTTCGCATGGTGGAGACAACGTGACCTCCCAAGACAACGGCCTCCTCCTCGACAAGACCCGCGGCTGCCTCTACGGCGGCGCCGTCGGTGATGCCCTCGGCGCCCCCGCCGAATGGCACACTCCCGCCGAGATCCGCGCCCGCTACGGCGCCATCACCGACCTGGTCGAACCCTGGGACGGCCCCTCCCCGATCGGCAAAGGGGACGGCCGCTACACCGACGACAGTCACATGGTCCAGCTCCTCGGCCGCCTCTACGTCGAGACCGGCGACCACTTGGATACCTTCGCCTTCGCCCGCGGCATCGTCCCCTTGATCGCCGATGAGCCCCGCTGGGTCGCCGAGCGCGGTCGGGAGATGCCCCTCGTCGACCGCCTCTTCTACCCCGAGAAGTGGCTCCTCATGCGGCTGCGCCTCGCCAACGCCGACCCCCGCTTGGGAGGCGTCGGCAACATGGTCAACTGCGGCGCCGCGATGTACGCCGCCCCGGTTGGCGTCGTCAACGCCGCCGACCCCGACGCCGCCTACCGTGAGGCGATCGACCTCTTCGCCGCCCACCAGTGGAGCTACGGCCTCGAAGCCGCCGGCGTGATGGCCGCCTGCGTCGCCGAGGCGTTTCGGCCCGACGCCACCGTCGACTCGATCGTCGCCGTTGCCCAGCACCTGGCCAAGGAGGGGACCAAGCGTGCCATCGACGCCGTCGTCGCCCGCGCCCGCGCCGGCGACCTCGCCGACTGGCCCGAGGCGATCGCCCCCCTCCGCGAAGCCGTCCGCCCCTTCGACGGGAGTGCCGAGGAGGGCGTCCGCGACCGCGGCAACGGCACCGACGATTGGGGACCCAGCCGCCTCCGCGCGATCGAAGAGCTCCCCGTCGCCCTCGGGTTCCTCCTCGTCGCCGACGGCGCCTTCGAACCCGCCGTCTTCGGCGCCGCCAACTACGGCCGCGACAACGACTCGATCGCCGGCATGGCCGGCGCCGTCGCCGGCGCCCTCCATGGCGCACGGGCGATTCGCCCCGCGTGGATCGAGACGATCAACCGCGCCAACCGGACCGACCTCGACCCGCTGGCGCGCGACCTCGTCGCCCTGACGCGGACGCTGCAAGCGCGGCAACTGGCGGCCGCCGAGGAACGGGCGGCCTCCTTCGAACGGCTGGCGGCGCCTGCCGCGGCGGGGGCGGGGACGTGAGCGACGGCGCGGCGTCGGCCGGCGACGAGGGTGATGACGTCCATCGCCTCGCCCCCTCGGCCCCACCTGGGGATGCGTCCCGCAGCTCCCACGGCGACCCCTCCTGAAGGGGGCCGCGCGTATCCCCGACCGACC
Organism: Thermomicrobiales bacterium; assembly: GCA_038232775.1. Taxonomy (GTDB): domain Bacteria; phylum Chloroflexota; class Chloroflexia; order Thermomicrobiales; family UBA6265; genus JBBSNJ01. The sequence goes on along the minus strand of JBBSNJ010000099.1, from coordinate 707 downwards.
CGCCGACCCCCAGCCGGCTGCAGCCGGGTTTGTCGTCGTCGCTCGCGAATGCATCCCCGAGCGCGCACCGCGGGCGAGACATTCCCCCTTCGCATGCGGCTGACCGCTCACGCCCCGCTAGAAAGGACCACCGATGCCCCTCCCCCCCGACTACGCCGATCGCGTCTACGCCGGCGTCCTCGGCAAGCTGATCGGCGTCTACCTCGGCCGCCCGATCGAAGGCTGGACCTCCGATCGGATCGTGGCCACCCACGGCGAGGTCGACCGCTACCTGCCCGGCCGCCAGAACGCCCCCCTGGTCGTCACCGACGACGACGTCTCCGGCACCTTCACCTTCCTCCGCGCCCTCCCCGACCACGGCCACGACCCCGGCCTCACCCCGGCCCAGATCGGCGAGACCTGGCTCAACTACCTGATCGAGCGGCGCACCATCCTCTGGTGGGGCGGCATCGGCAACTCGACCGAGCACACCGCCTACCTGCGTCTCAAACACGGCGTCCCCGCCCCCGCCAGCGGCTCGATCGGGCTCAACGGCCGAACCCTCGCCGAGCAGATCGGGTCCCAGATCTTCATCGACGGCTGGGCGATGGTCTGCCCCGGCGACCCCGAGCGCGCCGCCGACTTCGCCCGCCGCGCCGGCAGCGTCAGCCACGATGGCGCCGCCGTCCACGGCGCCCAGGTTGTCGCCGCGATGGAAGCCCAGGCCT
>JBBSNJ010000098.1:0-8156 GCA_038232775.1 Thermomicrobiales bacterium | reverse complement strand
GGACGTCGTCGTCGAGGAAGTGGGCGTAGGGGGCGCGGCTCTGGGAAAGGAGGAAGTGGCGCTGCTCGGCGAGACCGCGGCGGGGGAGGTGGCGGTGGAGAGCGACCCGGTGGCCGCGCCGGCGCAGGGCCTGGACCAAGGTCTGGATCTCGCCGCTCTCGAGATAGGGGCCAGCCCCGTCCGGGGTCTGGTCGGAGACGACGACGTCGAAGTCGGCGGTGGTCTGACCGAGCAGGCTGGTGAGGACGACCGCGAGGCCGGTCTTGCGGCCGCAGGTCGGAATCAGGACATCGACGGCGGCCATCGTGGAGCGGGACCTCCTTCGCGAGTGGGTAGTGGGTAGTGGGCGGTGGGTAGTGGGTGGTGGGTAGACGTCAGGCGTCAGGACGACGACCGTTTGGGGCCGCATTCCGTACTACCCACTGCCCACTACCCACTCGGTCAACCGGCGGCCAGGGAGCGGAGGAGGAGGGCGAGGCGGATCTGGACCGCGTCGTCGAAGCGGCGGGGGTCGAGGCCGGAGAGGGTGGCGACCTTCTCCAGACGGTAGCCGAGGGTGTTGCGGTGGACACCGAGGCGGGCGGCGGCGGACGAGGGGCAGCGGTCCTCCTCGAAGAAGACGCGGAGCGTCTCGAGCAGATCGGGCTCGTGGTCGAGCGGGCTGAGCAGGTGGGTGGCGAGGTCGAACTTGGTCCGCTCGTCGGCGAGGCCGACGAAGGCGGCGACGCCGAGGGCGTCGAGGCAGTGGATCCGGTTGTGGCCGTGGATGCGGCGGCCGAGCGAGAGCGCGGCGCGGGCGTCGCCGTAGGAGCGGGCCAGCCCGCGGACGCCGGGGTGGTAGCGGCCGATGCCGACGTTGAGGCCGAAGCGGCCGCCGGTGTCGTGGCGGAGCCGAACGAGCAGGGCCTGACCCGCGCGCTTGAGCGCGTTCAGGTTGGCCCACGACGCACCGGGCGACTCCGGGTCGTCGTCCTGGTCGACCCAGGAGGCGAGGTTTTTCGAGTCGCTGGCCTTGAGGACGGCGACCTCGCCGTCGCCGCTGGCGGCGCAGATCGTTTCGTCGGGCAACAGGAAGAAGCCGACGACGCTGCCGATCAGGAGCTGGGAGCGGCGCCCCATCTCGGCCGCGCCGAAGCGGGGCTCGGCCCGAGGGTCGGGGGTGCCGCGGACGAACTCGGCCGCGTCGATCAGGATCACCGCCCGCGGCGGCGACAAGTCCATGCCGAGCAGCTTCGCCTCGCGCAGGACGCGGGCCTGGTTGGTGGTGGTGCCGTGGAGCAGGTCGTAGATCAGCTTGTTCTTGAGCTCGACTCCGTTCGGCAGGCGGTCGACGACGGCAACCTGGTTGACGACCAGATCGACCAGGGCCTGGGCCAGCCGGGGCGGGATCGTCTCCTCGCCGGCGCGGGGCAGAGCGACGATCACCTCGCCGAGGCGGCCGAACTCGTCCAGCCGGAGGGGGACGCGGATGTCGTCCGGCCCCCCGACCAGCGAACCCCACGCAGTCCCATTGGACTCCTCGGAAGCAGCGTCGTCGGGTACGCGGCTGGCCAGCAGCGAGCCGTGGCGGTCGGTGACGCTGATCCGAGTCCGGAGCAGCTCGGAGGCGCGCTGACTGATCGCCCCGGCGATCCGCTCGACCGCCGCCGCGTCCTCGGACTCGATCCCCGTCACCCGCCGTGCCCCATCGTGTTTGATCCCCCGTGACCCGACGACCCTTAAGATTTCGCTGTCTGCCCTCTCCGCCTCCGCCGCGAACGACCGACCAAGGAATCCAGAATAGAGCACATGTTCTTCAACGACAATCAGCGCCGGTCGCGATCCCCTACGCGAGAAGCGCGCCACGCCGCCGCGACGTTGGGGACAAGGCGGTCGAAAGCGTGGGCTACTTCGAAGCGGGAGGATCGTCGTCGGGACCGACCGCGACCCAGGAGGCGTCGATCAGTCGATCGACCAAGGAGGCGGTGCGACCGATCGCGGCGTCGATGGCAGCCAGGCCGGCGGCGAGGCGTTCGGCCTCGGCGGGGGGGAGGGCGAAGCGCCGGGCGCGGCGCCCCAGGAGTTGGACGTGACCGCGGGCGGCGGCGAGGGGGTTGCGCAGATCGGGGGCGGAGGCGTGGAGGAAATCGTCCTGGCTCCGCGCCGCCTCGCGCAGGGCGGCGATCGCGCGGGCCATCGCCTCGGCCTGGGCGGCGTCGGCCGCGGGCGCGGCAGCAAGCAGATCGAGGGCGGCGCGGAACTGATCGCCGGCGAGGGCGGCGGTGGCCGCGGCGCGCAGCACCCCGCCGTCGGCCTGGCGCCCCGGCTCCGGGGGGGGATGGGGTGGTGGTTGATTGGGGAATCGGTCATCGACCGGCACGCGCGTCCCTCCTGCGCCGCTGACGGCTGCCGTTGGGGGCACTGGCGCACCTGGCGTGCCAGTGTGCTGGGGGCAGGGGGGCCCGAAGGTCCTGAATCGGGATCGCTCGGCGGTCCGGCCCGTCGCCCGGCTCCCTCCGCCGCGTCCCGGTCCCGGCCGCCGCTTCGGCTACGATGCGGTGGGCCGGCCTCCGGGGTCGGCCGTCGCGGACGACGGAGACGGGGGGGAACGATGGCGGAGCTTCCGGTCGGCGTCGGCGGGATCGACCAGATCGCCGTCGTGGTCCGCGACCTCGACCGCGCGCTGGAGCGATACCAGTCGCGTCTCGGCATCGGACCGTGGGACGTCTATACGTACGGCCCACAGCGGCTGTCTCGAATGACGTTCCGCGGCCGCGACCAGCCCTACGTGATGAAGCTGGGGCTCGCTTTCGTCGGACCGACGATGTACGAGCTGATCGAACCGGTCACCGGGCCGAGCATCTACCACGAGTTCCTGGAGCGCGGCGGCGAAGGACTGCACCACTTCGGCTACTACGTCGACGACATCGACCGCGAGATCGAGGCGATGGCGGCTCGCGGCTACCCGCTGCTCCAGAGCGGGCGGGGGTTCGGGGTCGACGGCGACGGCGCCTACGCCTACTTCGACACCGAGACCGACCTCGGCTGCATCATCGAGGCGATCGCCATGCCGCGGGCGATGCCTCCGCCGGAGCGGATCTACCCCAGCCCGGCGTGAGCGGGGCGCTGACGGCACGGTGCCGAGTGCCGCACGCCACCACTGCCGGGCTGTCGGCCGACGGCGGGCCAGGACGGGGCCGGCCCCGGGCGTGGAGCCGAGCGGCGCACGGGGCGGCGTTGCGGGGTCGGGCCGTGGCCACGCCCGACCTCGCCGACGTCCGAACGGAGGCGTGCCAACCGCCGGACGCTCCCCCTTGGGCATCCCCTTGGTATCCTCGATCAGAGCGCGCGGTCGCCGGTGCGGCGCGGCCGAACGGGAGGAGAGAACGATGCCGAGCTTCGGTGCCCATGCCTTCATTTGGGTGGGGGACTGGACCGACGAAACGGGCGCGGTGGCGATCGCCGCCGCCGCCCGCGCCGGGGTCGGGTTGCTCGAGATTCCGCTGCTGCGGCCGGATCGGTTCGACGCGGCGCTGACGAAGCGGCAGCTCGACGAGCACGGTCTGCGGGCGATCGCCTCGCTGGTGCTGCCGCCGGAGGCGCATATGCCCGAGCGGCCGGAGGCGGCGCTCGCGTTCCTGCGGCTGGCGATCGACCAGGTGGCGGCGATCGGGGCGACCTTCCTCGGCGGCGTCCTCTACGCCCACCTCGGCTACCTGACCGGCGCGCCGCCGACCCCCGAGGAGCGGGCGACCTGCACCCGGACCCTGCGCGAGGTGGCGGCCTACGCCGGGGAGCGGGGGGTGACGCTTGGCCTGGAGCCGGTCAACCGCTACGAGACCTACCTCTACAACACGATCGGCGACACCCGCGAACTGATCGAGGCGATCGGGGCCGAGAATGTCACCATCCACGCCGACACCTACCACATGAACATCGAGGAGGCCGGTATGCGGCGGGGGCTGGTCGATGCCGGCGGGCGCCTCGGCGCCATCCACTGCTCGGAGAGCGACCGCGGGGTGCCGGGCCAGGGCAACGTCCACTGGGACGAAACGTTCGCCGGCCTGGTCGAGATCAGCTACCGCGGCCCCCTGATCTTCGAGTCGTTCGCCGCGGTCAATCCAGACCTGGCGGGGGCGACCTGCATGTGGCGGCAGCCGTCCTACACTCCCGACCAGCTCGTGGCGGAGGGGATGGCCTTCCTCCGGGAGCGGGCGGCGGCAGCCGGGCTACCGTAGCAGTCGGCGGCACTGGCGCGAGTCGTGGCGCTCGGTCTCGACCGCCGCGGGCTAGCCGGGGAGGGCGCGAATCTCGGCGTCGATGAACCAGGCGATCATGGCCCGGTAGACATGCTCGACGAGGTCGGGGTCGGTGCCGCGCTCGGCGGCGCGTCGGCGGGCGCGGGCGACGACCTGTTCGACCCGATCGGGGGCGCGGGCCTCCTGCTCGGTCCGCTTGAACGCCGACGCTTGGCGGACGAGCTCGGCCCGATCAGCGAGGAGGCCGACCAGGTCGTGGTCGAGCGCGTCGAGCCGGCGGCGGACCTCGGCCAGATCGGCCGGGGCGGGGGTCCCGACCCGCTTCGGCGACATCCGCTCGGGCACGATTCGACTCCCTCCCGTCGTCGCTTCGCCCATCGCCACCGATCGGCCGCTCTCGCGAGGCAGGGTTGGTCGTCTCAGGCTGCCTGGTTCGCCTGCCGGTCCCGCCAGGCGATCAGCTGCTGGAGCGGCGAGAGGTCGTAGTCGGGGCCCTTCGCGTCGCAGATGAAGTGGGTGATCCCCGCGGCCAGGTAGTCGTCCACCTTGTCGAGCTGCGGCCGAAAAATCTGGGCCGACCGCTCGATCGCCGCCGGATCGCGCCCGACCTTGGCGCACCATTCGTCGAGGATCTGGTTCTTCCGGCCGAGCTCGTCCGGCTCCCCTTGGCCGTTCCAGATCGTGGCGTGCTGGGCGACGATGCGGAGGGTCACCTTCTCCCCCCCGCCGCCGATCAGGATCGGGAGCGAGCCGCGGACCGGACCCGGATTCAGCTTCGCGAGACGGTCGACGATGACGGGCAGGTCGCGGTCGAGATCGCGGAGGCGCGAGGCCGCGGTCCCGAACTCGTAGCCGTACTCTTCGTAGTCGCGCTGGTTCCAGCCGCTGCCGAGGCCGAGGATGAAGCGGCCGCCGGAGATGTGGTCGAGCGTCCGGGCCATGTCGGCCAGCAGGTTCGGGTTGCGGTAGCTGTTGGCGGCGACGAGGCAGCCGATCGCGACCCGCTCCGTCACCTCGGCCATCGCCCCGAGGGCGGTCCAGTTGTCGAGGTGGGCGCCGTCCGGGTCACCCGAGAGCGGGAAGAAATGATCCCAGTTGAAGAGGGTGTCGGCGCCGCTGTCGTCGACGGCGCGCCAGGCCCGCCGGATCTGCTCGTAGGTCGCGTGCTGCTGTTGAATCTGGATCCCGACGCGGATCGCGGTCACGCGCTGCTCCTTCTCGCTCGACGGACGGACGGCTCCGGGATGATAGCGACTCCGGTCCCATTCCGCGACCGGAGCTCACCACGGAGCGATGTCCCCGCCCGAGAAGCGGCAACGTTCAGGCGCCGGGATGCCGTCGGCGCCGCGCCGAGGGGGACTCGGACCGAACCTTCACGCCTCCTGGCCGCGACCGAGGCGGGCGAGGGCGTGGAGATCGTCGCGGGCGGCTCCGTAGAGGTGGCGGTAGATCGGGTAGTAGGCGTCGTAGACTGCCTGCTCGGCCGGGCGCGGCCGGAGGGTGGTGGCGAGGCGGACCCAGTCGCGGTTGAGGGCGGCGAGGTCGGGGACGAGGCCGACCGCCAGCCCGGCTAGGAAGGCGTCGCCGTAGGCGGCGCCGATCGTCCGCTCGGGGACGTCCTGGGGCAGGCCGCAGGCGTCGGAGACGATCTGGAGCCAGAGGCGGTTCTTGGCGCCGCCGCCGACGGCGACGAGGCGCCGGGGCGGGGCGCCCATCGCCGCCATCGTCTCCAGGTTGTGGCGGACGCCGTAGGCGGTCCCTTCCAGGCTGGCGCGGTAGAGGTGGGCGCGGGAGTGGGAGAGGGTCAGCCCGGCGTAGACGCCGCGGGCGTCGGGGTCGTTGAGGGGAGTGCGCTCGCCGGCGAAGTAGGGGAGGCAGACGAGCCCCTCGGCGCCGGCGGGGACAGCGGCGGCCTCCTCGGCCAGCACCTGATAAGCGCTGGCGCCGCCTGCCCGCTCGGTCGCGATCTCCTGGGCGGCGAAGTTGTCGCGGAACCAGCGGGTCAGGGCACCGGTGGTCGACATCCCGCCGGCGATGTCGTAGAGGCCGGGGAGGGCGAAGCCAGTCGCCCACATCCGGGGGTCGGGGACCGGGCGGTCGGTGACATGGATGAAGAACATCGTCGTCCCGTACATGACCATCATGTCGCCGGGGGCGACGACGCCGACGCTGATCGCCTCGGCCGCGGCGTCGATGGTGCCGGCGGTGACCGGGGTGCCGGCGGCGAGACCGGTCGCCTCGGCTGCCTCCGACGTGACGGCGCCGGCGACCTCGGTCGACCAGAGGAGGCGGGGCAGCTTCTCCGGCTCGACGATCGGGGCGGCGAAGCGGTCGTCCCACTCGAGGGCGCGGACATCGACCAGCGGGTTGTAGTAGGAGGCCGAGTGGCGGTCCATCACCCACTCGCCGGTCAGCTTGAGGACGAGGTAGGAGGAGGCGGAGAGGACCTTGTGGGTGCGGGCGTAGATCTCCGGCTCGTGGCGGCGGAGCCAAAGGATCTTGGGGCCGATCGCCTGCGAGGTGAGGGCCATCCCGCCGAGGGCGAAGAGGGCATCCTCGCCGAAGCGGTCGTTGAGCCAGGCGATCTCGTCGCCGGCGCGGCTGTCGATCCCGTAGAGGATGCCGGGGCGCAAGGGGCGGCCCGCCTCGTCGACCGGGAGGAGGCAGGCGCCGATCGCGCTGACGGCGACGGCGCCGATCTGGTCACCCGCGAAGCGGTCCCCGAGCAGGGCCCGGCAGAGGGCGGCCGTCTCGGCCCACCAGACGGCGTCGGCGTCGTGCTCGGCCCAGCCCGGGCGGGGCAGCGAAAGACCGTGCTCGATGGTCTGCTCGGCCAGCACCTCGCCGCCGGGAGTGCAGAGCACCCCCTTCGCGCTGTAGGTGCCGATGTCGATCCCGAGCAGGAGGTCGCCGGGCATGAGATTCCTCTTGGATGGGGCGCTGCTGGCAGGCTACGGCTGGGGAGCATCGGAGCGGATGATAGCAAAGGATTCGGGTCAGGAGCGTGGGTCGAGGCACTCGGCTCGGGCCCGGCCTCGGGTATCGGGACAGGGTGACGACCCAGGTCGACGCCAGGCGGACGCGGGGCGAGCCGCTCCCAGGGTGCTCAGGAAGGGACAAGCGCGGGGGGTCGGGCGTCGACGGTGACCGTGCGGGAACGGGAAGAGATCGGGCGGGTCCAGGACCGAGATCGACGCGGCCCATCGTCCTTCGCGCCGTGGCAGACTACTGGTCGCGCGGACAGATCGGGCGGCAACGGGGGAGGCGATCGGTGGCAGATTCGGCCACGACCGGGGGTGAGACCCGGGAGATCGGGAACGTCGCCGTCGTCGGGGCGGGGACGATGGGGCGGCAGATCGCGGCGATCAGCGCCGCGAGCGGACGAGCGGTGGCGATCTTCGACGCCGCGCCGGCGATGTTGGAGCAGGCGCCGGGCCGGATCGGGGAGGAGCTGCGGACGCTGCCGGAGATGCCGCAGTACGCTCACCACCCCTTCCGGCTGCAACCGCCGGCCGACCAGGCGGCGGTCCTCGCCCGCATCCGGCCGGCGGCGACCTTGGCCGAGGCGGTCGCCGGCGTCGATCTGGTGATCGAGGCGGTGCGGGAGGACTTGGCGACCAAGCGGGAGGTCTTCGCCGAGCTCGACCGGTTGGCGCCGGAGGCGATCCTGGCGACCAACTCGTCGTCGCTGCCGTCGTCGCTGCTGGTGCCAGCGGTGACCGATCCGTCGCGCCTGCTGAACCTCCACTTCTTCGCCCCGATCTGGGTGCGGGCGATGCTGGAGATCATGGGCTGCGGCGAGACGTCGGCGGCGACCTTGGCTGCGGCCGACCGTTTCGGCCGCTCGCTCGGGCTGGTGACGGCGGTCGTCCGGGGGGAGAGCAAGGGGTTCATCATCAACCGGGTCTGGCGGGCGGT
>JBBSNJ010000097.1:0-8164 GCA_038232775.1 Thermomicrobiales bacterium | reverse complement strand
TCCCTCGACGACCTGGCCGAGCGCGCCGTCGCCTGGCTCGACGACATGAGCGCGGAGGACCGCCGCCGCCGCTGCGGGCTCCACACCTCCAAGTTCGATTGGCTACCTACTTAGTGGTGCGTCGAGGCTGGACCGCCGCCCTGTCTCGCGGTCGGGGCAAGGCTCGCGTCGCCCCCCGACGGCCGAACCGGGCAACGCGGGCGTCGCCCCGACCAGGCGCACAACGATTGACGCGCCGCTAGGGCTCGTCGAGGAACGACGCGGAATGGGCAGCGCGCTCGGTCGGAACGCCCGACGCCCGACGACTGGAACCAACGATGCGGATCGTCGCTGTGCCGGCCTTCGTGAATCGTACGGTCAACCCGTACAACGCGCTGCTCTACGGGGCGGTGCGGCGGGTCGGGGCGACGGTGGTCGCGGCCGCGCCCTGGCGGCTGCTGGGGCGGCGGCCCGACGTGCTCCACGTCCACTGGCCGGACGCCTTCTTCAGCGCCCGGCGGTTGCCGAAAGCGGTCGCCACGTCGCTGCTGCTGATGCTCGTCGTCCTGGCCGCGCGGATGCGCAAGGCGCGGGTGATCTGGACGGTCCACAACCTGCGGCCGCACGAGGAGTGGCACGCCCGCTGGGAAGCGCGGATGTGGTGCTGGTTCGTGGCGCGGGTCGATGGCTACATCGCGCTGACGGCCGGCGGCCAGGCGGCGGCGCTGGCCCGCTTCCCGGAGCTGGGCGGCCGGCCCGGCTTCGTCATCCCGCACGGCCACTACCGGGACGAGTACCCGGCCGAGGTCGACCGGGGGGCGGCGCGGGCGGCGCTGGGGCTGCCGGCGGACGCTCGGGTGGTCGCGTTCCTGGGGGCGATCCGGCCGTACAAGAACCTGCCGGCGCTGCTGGCGGCGTTCCGCGGGGTGCCGGGGGAGGGGTGGCGGCTGCTGGTGGCCGGCAAGCCGGCCGGCGACGACCTGGAGGCCGAGATCCGGCGGGGGGCGGCCGGGGAGGGGCGGGTGCGGCTCGACCTGGCGTTCGTGCCGAAGGCGCGGGTCCAGCTCTACCTGCGGGCGGCCGACCTGGTCGTCTTCCCGTACCGGGAGATCCTGAACTCGGGGAGCGCGCTGCTGGCGCTCTCGTTCGACCGGCCGATCCTGGTGTCGGAGCGGGGGGCGATGGCGGAGCTGGCGGCGGCGGTCGGGCCGGAGTGGGTGCGGACCTACGGCGGGGAGCTGACGGCGGCGACCTTGGTCGAGGCGATGGCCTGGGCGCGGGGCTGCCCGCGCGACCCGGCCCGGCTGCTGCGCGACCTGGATTGGGAGGAGATCGCGCGGCGGACGGTGCTGGCCTACGAGGCGGTGGGGCGGTACGAGGCGGCGCGGCCGCGGCCGGGGCGGAGAGCGGTGGTGGCCGTGCGGAACTGACCGCCAATCCTCATCCCTTCGAACGCTCGATCGACCGATTTGGGTGCCACTGTGTCCCTTCCTAAACTATAGAAGGCCCCTTGGGGGTGGTGGAGCGTGAGCTGGGTTAGGTGTCGGACGGTTCGAGGTAGTGCGCCTCTCGCCAAGATCCGGTGCTTTCTGGGGCTCCGAATGGATACCGGAGCCCCAGCACCGCTCAGAGGACGCTGCTCACGGCATCAGCTGCCGTTTCGCCCAGCTTTTGAATCTTGTCCCAGTTCCGGTACATGAACTTGACAGCTGGCCCAAGCAGTTCCTTCGACTGGTTTGCCGTCTCCATCATCTCCTTGACGGGTTCGAACCGTCCTTCTGGGTCTTCGAGTTCCTCCTCGACCCGTCGTAGTCGCGCTTCGAATTGGTCGAGAAGCTCCCTTGGGATTTCGGCCGCTCGCGCCTCCTGGAGCGCGATCCAGACCTCTGTCTTGAGTTCGACGCTCAGGTTGACTGAGACTTGCTGGTCAGATCCGGCCATAGGAAACCCTGTGTTTCCCCACCCGACCCCCCGGTCCTTCGTCAAGTAGTAAGGCCGGTCCGGATCCGGTGGGGGCATTCTATCCACCCACACCGACCCCTGGATTCGGACGAGGCGGAGATCCCCGAGAATTCGCAAATTGCGAGCGAGTCGATCATTCGGCACACCAATTTGTGCCGATAGCGCTGAAGGTTTCATCCCCTTCGGATACTGCTCAAACAGCATCTGGCCTATCCGCCGCTGAATCTCAATATCGGTCGGAGTGCTGGACCGGCGGTACCAGGCTTTCGCTCCGTCGGTGAACGCGAGCCAACCGTCGCCGAACCCCGGCTCGGGGTTGGCCTCCATCCAACCCCGAGCAACAAGTGGCTCGACGATACTGTTGGGTAACTTCTGGTTCTGAACTATCGCTGCCGATCCGCCTCGCTGTGCGACAAAGTACTCGAACTGATCGTCTCGGGTCCGCTGGCGCTTTATCATGTTCCGATGAACCTCTGGGTGTTCAACCACGGCAGACAGCATCTGCCGGACGAGCTTCTGTGCCGGCTCGTCGAGGAAGCTCAGCTCTTCGTCCATGCTGCTAACTCCAGGAAGTCCGACCGTCCGCGATTCTCCAACCTATGGAGTTGGTTAGTATTCTCCCACTTGGGTATAGCTATAGCCTATGGAGGAGTGAACGAGCTTCTGGATACGGCGATACCTGGATTAGCGAGAACTGGGCGGGTGCCGGATCCGAAGGCGATCCGGCGGCGGCTCCGGCTGACGCTGGAGGAGTTCGCGGCCCGGTTCGGGGTTGCCCTCGGCACGCTGCGCGACTAGGAGCAAGGGGCGCGCCGCGGTCGGCCCATCACCCCCGGCCGGACGCCGCCGCCCGGATCGGTGACGATTCTCCGCCCGGCCCCCGATCGGCGAGCTCGAACGGTTGAGCCGGCCGGACGCCGCCGCCCGGATCGGCGATGATTCGGCCCGGCACGCGGACGGGGCTGCGCAGGGGGCGGCCGGTGGGGCGTTCCGCCGGGACTCGGGGAGGGTGAGATGGGCGAGGGCGGGCGGCGGGCAGCGCTGGTGACGGGCGCCGGGATCGGGATCGGGCAGGGGATCGCGCTCGAGCTGGGGCGGCAGGGGTGGGCCGTCGCCGTCCACTACGCGGGCAGCGGGCAGGGGGCGCGGGAGACGGTCGAGGCGATCGCGGCCGGCGGTGGCGAGGCGGTCGCGGTCGGGGGCGACCTGCGGGACGTCGACACCTGCCGGCGGGTGGTCGACGAGGCGGTGGCGGCGCTGGGCGGGCTCGACCTGCTGGTCAACAACGCGGGGGTGACGCGGGCGGTGCCCTTCCTGGAGACCGACCAAGCGACCTACGACGAGCAGTTCGATCTGAACATCCGCGGCTCTTTCTTCTGCGCCCAGCGGGCGGTGCCGCATCTGAGGGAACGAGCGGGCGGGGCGATCGTCAACGTCTCGTCGATCCACGGGGGCGGGGGGTTCCCGAACCACGTCGCCTACGCGGCGACCAAGGGGGCGGTCGTCGCCTTCACGCGGACGCTGGCGATCGAGCTGGCGCCGCTGGGGGTCCGGGTCAACGCCGTGGCGCCGGGGCTGATCGAGGTGCCGCGCTACTTCGCGATGCCCGGTTACACTCCCGAGAAGGGGGACGCGATGGTGCCGGTCGGGCGGATCGGGCGGCCGGCCGACATCGCGCCGGTGGTCGCCTTCCTCGCCTCGGCGGGGGCGGGGTTCGTCACCGGCCAGACGCTCTACGTGGACGGCGGGACGGAGGCGCGGATGGGGCTCTGGTGGGAGCAGGAGGGGGAGGACGCGGCCGAGTAGGGGGCGTGGCGGTGGCGCGGGCTCGCCACCCGGACTCAGCGGCGGTCGGCCGCTTCGTCGCCCAGGATGACGTCGAGGATCGGCCGGCAGAGGTAGACGCGGCGCCACGGCCTGCCGGTCACCTCGCCGACGACCCCCATCTCCTCCAAGGTAGCGACGGCCGCGCGGGCTGTCGGATTGCTCATGCCCAAGATGGTCTGCGCCCGCTTGACCGTCAGGTACGGATTGACGAAGAGGTGGTCGATCAGCGCCAGCGCCCTCGGCTTCGTGAGGAGCTGGCCCCTGAACTCCTCCCGCAGGTCGACCAGGCGTGCGGTCTGCCGCAGGGCTTCGCGGGCGGTCTGCTCGACGCCGTCGAGGAAGAACGCCAGCCATGAGTCCCAATCGCCGTCGGTCCGGACGCGCTGGAGGAGCTGGTAGTAGTCGAGCCGGTGGGCCTCGATGTACGCGGAGAGGTAGAGCAATGGTTGCGACAATCGCTCCCGCTCGAGTATGAATAGGGTGATCAGCAGCCGGCCCAACCGACCGTTGCCGTCGATGAATGGGTGGATCGCCTCGAACTGCTCGTGCATCAGGGCGCACTGGACGAGGTCGGGCATGGTGCCGCGGGTGTTGACGAACCGTTCCCAATCGTCCAAACCGGCCAAGACCAACTCGGGCGGTGGCGGCACGTCGACCGCGTTGCCGACGTTGGTTCCCTTTGGCCCGATCCCATTCTGGACCGTGCGGAAGCGACCGGGCGAGGCGAGCTCGCCGCGGACCCCGCGCATCAGGGTCGCGTGGAGTTCCTGCACGAGGTTGAGGCTGATCGGGCGACCTTCCCGCAGGCGACCGATCCCCTGCTCGAGCGCGGCGACGGAGTTCCGCACCTCCTGCCGGTCTGCCTCGCTCGAACCGATGGGCTCGGTCTCGTCGACCTCTTCGAGCAGGACGTCGGACAGACTCGTCCTCGTGCCTTCGATCCGCGACGAGAGGACGGCCTCGCGGCGGAGGTACGGGTTGATCAACAGGTGCGGGTTGGGCAACCGGCGGCCGGCGCCCGAGAGCTCGCCCAGAGCGATGTCGGCCCTGGTAAGGATCGGCGAACAGGTCGTGTTGAACGTCCATCAGCCTATGAGACCAGGAAAAGCCTGTCCCCTCGCTCCCGCCCAAGGCTTGACATCTTGACGTCGAACCTGTACCGTCACTCCTGAGTTGGCTGAAATGTCAGATCGGATCAGGGGCATGGTCGACAACGACGAGTTTCGGCGGAACGTCCCAAAGGGCTTCCAGAACGCCGCTCGTGCCGTTTTCAATCGAGTCGATCGAGAACGACCGATTCGGCTTGCGGTCCGTGCCGCAGCTGCCGCCCTCAAGGAGGGAGGTTGCCCCGGTCTCAACTCCGTCGTTGGCGTGGTTGCGGCGTCGGTGGCTGACGGGATGGGCAACCGGATCGAAGCGCATTGCCTGGCACTCGACCGGATCGCCCGCGAATGCGCGGACGACCGGGCGGCGAGAGCGGTGCGAACGGCCAAGGCGCTGATGCACACCCCGGCATTGTTCGAGAGGTATGCACGAATCGATCCCGCGAGGGCGGTAGCGGAAGCCTTCATCGTCGACCTGATCGACGCGAGTATCTTCACGGGTCGGCTGCCCTGGGCGTTGAACGAGTCCGGCAAGGAGACAATCGCCTCCTACCATGGCCGGCGCCGGGAGTTTCTCGATGAACTGCGCCAGTCGGAGAACGTCGCCAAACTCGCGGCCGAGTTGGTAGCCGATCCTCGGGGTGAGCAAGTCAAGCGGCAACGGGCGAAGCGGCGGGATCCGGACCCACGGGCCGGCCTCGATCTCGCGCTGACCGCCGATTAACGGCTGTGCAGGGATGTCGGCGTGATGACGTTCTCGGTCCCGACCTACACCTTCGACTTCGGCCTCGGCATCCCCTATGGGCGCGGCCTGGCGTCGGACCATGGCTACGTCGAGCGGACGATGGAAGGGTCGGGGAATGTGCCCTCCGGCACTTTCGCCTACCGAATGGACGATCTGCCCCTGGCCCGCGCGCTCGGCCGCCCGTTGAGTTCGTTCGCCGCCGATGCGATCGACGTCGCGGCGGGCGTCTACGTTGCCGACCGACTCGCGCCACGCCATGATCGAGGCGGCGGCAGAGCCCCCGGTGAGCGGTGGCCGCGTCGACTCCGGCCGCGAATCCCGCTCCGTGAACCAGAGCGGTGGAACGCTCCGGACGTCCGCGAGGGACTGGAGCTGCTGCTCCACTTCTGGACCGACGACGACTGGCGGCTGACGTTCGTGCGGCGGTCGCCCCGACTCGCGCCACGGGCCGCCGAGCTCCAATGCGCCCTTGTCGGGCCGTCGGTCGCCACCGGGGCCGCGGTGATCCTCCACAGCGGCGGACTCGACGGGACGCTGGGGTTGCTCGACGTGGCTCGCCGCGCGAACGGTCGCCTCGTCGTGCCGGCGTCGGTCACCACCAACCGGCGAGCCCGCACGGTACAAGATCGGATCATTGCCGCGGCCGCCGGGGCGATCCGCTTGGGCCGGCCCGATGTGGCCGGTGCCCGTCTCTACGTGAATCTCTCGCGAGTGAAGTGGTCCCAGCAGGAACCGACCCAGCGGGCTCGCGCGTTGCTCTACCTCACGCTCGGCGCGGTCGCGGCCCTGCAAGGCGGGGACGAATCCTTCACCGTCGCAGAACATGGAGTGGGTGCCATAAACCTTCCGTACACGCCTGACCAAATAGGTGCGCGGACCACGAGGGCGGTTCATCCCCTCGCGCTCGCCCGTTTCGCCGAGATCTTCTCGATTGCTGCTGATCGACCGATCAAGGTCGACAATCCCCTGCTCTGGCGGACGAAGGGGGAGTCGTGCGCCTCGCTCACCCTTGATCTGGTCCCCATCGTCCAAGAGACGGTCACTTGCGATCGATTCCCTCGCTATGATGCGACCCAAGCGTGTGGGCATTGCACGAACTGCATCGTCCGGCGGGCGGCCTTAGCGGCCAGTGGTTGGGAGACGATTGATGGTCCTGAGCACCGCGTCTTCGACTTTGATCCCACCGACCCGGATTCGGTATGGGGAGATCGCGATCTCATGTCCCTCTACGCGGTGCGGGGACAAGTGGAGGAGCTGGGGTTCCGCCTGGCCACTGCCGATCCGTGGCCGGCGCTCGTCGCGGCCTACCCCGACCTCCACGAGGTGGTTGCCCTCCACGGTCTTTGGGGGATCACCGAAGCCGATGTCCAGGCCCGCCTGACGCGCCTGTACGGCGTCTACGTTGGAGAGATGGATGGCTTCTTCGCGACCATCCCCCGCCCTGGCTGGCAACGCAATGCGCGGATCGAATGGACGTCTCGCTCCACCGGGGCGGCGATTGCCTAGCCGATGAGCCGAGAGGGAGGAGGGACTGCCGTGGGGCCGGAGGACCGCGCGTCGGCCAACTCGATCGACCCAGTCGCGGTCGGCGTCCGGCTCGTCGAGGCGCGCCGCGCCCGCGGCATGACGCAGCAGCAGGCCGCGGACGCCCTGGGCGTCGCCCGTACGACGGTGACCGCGATGGAGAAGGGGGATCGCCGCCCGCGTGGCGTCGACCTTTTGCGCCTCGCCGAACTCTACGGGCGGAAGGTGGGTGACCTGACCCGGCCGTTGTCGCCCGCCCGACCCCTCGCGTTCGCCGTCCAGTTTCGCGGCGCCCGCGGTGCCCCGGCCGACGACCCCCAGATCGCGGCCGACATCGCCGCGTTCCAGTCGCTCGCCGAGGACTACGTGGAGCTGGAGCACCTGACCGGGAACCCATTGCCGAGGCGATACCCCGAACTCTACGACATCGGGGGGACCGATCCGGGACAGGCGGCCGATGAGGTCGCATCCTCAGAGCGTGCCCGC
The DNA here is from genome assembly GCA_038232775.1 of Thermomicrobiales bacterium. Classification (GTDB taxonomy): domain Bacteria; phylum Chloroflexota; class Chloroflexia; order Thermomicrobiales; family UBA6265; genus JBBSNJ01. The sequence continues at coordinate 538 of JBBSNJ010000097.1, read as the reverse complement.
CTTGGCTTGGGCGACGGTCCGATCCTCGATCTCTGGGCGGTCTTGGAGTCGGATGTCGGTCTGAGGGTCTTCGCGCCGCCGTTCGTCAGCAAGTCCGCGGGCATGTTCCTTCACACCGCCGGCTACGGCGGGTGCATCGCCGTCAACGGCCGCCACCCGGAGGAACGCCGGCGGTGGACGGTGGCCCACGAGTATGCCCACTTCTTGGTCGACCGCCACCGCCCGGAGATCACCGTCCTGCCGGCCTACCGCCGCCTGCCGGAGAGCGAGCGCTTCGCCGACGCCTTCGCGGCGGCGTTCCTGATGCCCGCCTCTGGCCTGATCCGCCACTTCCTGGCGATCAAGCGGGCGAAGGATGGGCCGATCACGCCGGCGGAGGTGCTCGCCCTCTGCCACCGCTACCGCGTCTCGTTTCAGGCGATGATCCTGCGCTTGGAAGAGCTGCGCCTCCTGCCTCCGGCCACTTTGGACCGCCTGCGGGAGCGTGGCTTCAAACCAGACAAGGCGCGGACGCTGCTCGACCTGCCGCGGGTCGAGC